>NZ_JBBMMD010000082.1:0-56210 GCF_037844525.1 Tepidibacter sp. Z1-5
AGGAATATTAATAAGATAAAATCTTAGTTATATTCAAAATATCGTTGTATTCGCGGTATTTGTATAGATAGTTTTTAATAACCCACAGACCCTAAAAAAATAACCTAGATTTCGTTTGTACGAAATCTAGGTTATTTTTTTTATAAACCCATATTTTCAAGGACTTTAGAATCTATTGTTTCAGAGTCAGCAGGGACATCTATTTTAATAGAATCACTATTTATATCACTTGCACTTGAGTTTAATTTAAATCCTAAGTTGAACTTTCCTTCATCTTTAGAGTCAAAATCAACCTTCATATCAGCTGTTTCACCTGTAACATAATCATCTTTTACATCTATTTTCACGTCATAATTGAATTTAAGAGAATCCTTTAACTTTAAAAAATCAGGGTCTTTAGTTAAATCTTTATCTGAGTACTTTGAAGACATATCTGTTATTAACTTCATAAAATCATCTGAATCTATTTTTATAGTATATGTTTTAGTGTTTCCTGATTTAGATAGTTTGAAATTATCATCATTTAAAAGCATTGGAAGTATTTCAGCAATCATAGTAGTGCTTTCATAAGTATCAACAGTTAAATCAGTAGTAGGGTTTTTTATTGATTCATAAATAGCATCGATAGGTTTAGTATCATCAGATTTCATCATTTCCATCATCTGCTTAAAAGATACCATATCTTCTTCAGATAAATCAAATTTCACCCACTTGTTACCTACATTTAAACTTTTTAAATCTTCAACTTTGTTAAATACATCTGATTGTATGTACATAGATTTTTCGTTGAATAATAATTTTGCATTTATATCGTCAAGTCCCTTAAGTCCGAAGGCTTCGTTGTTTAAGAATTCTTTTACATTTCCTTTAGCCTTTATATTCATGTCTACTAACATGCTTTCATTATTCATTGAAGATGTAGCTACAACATCAAAGCCTCCTTCAAATGCACCCATCATTGTTAATAATGAATATTTATCAATAGATTGTGTGTTTGGAGTTGATTTGAAATCTATGCTGAAGTTACATTTTGAATTTAATGCATTAGGTTGCTTATATCCAGTGTTTAAAAATTCGTAAAAAGCTGGTGTTTCAGATTTTAAAGTTTCATCTAAAGATTTAACTATTTTATTATAATCTATTACAACTACAGTTCTTTTGAATTCATCCCAACCAACTTTTGTATCAAGTGCCTCTGATAAGAATCTAACAGGGACTAAAGTTACCCCGTTTATAATTTTTGGTGATTCATTTAATGTTATTTCTTTTACTTCTCCGTTTTTTTCAACTTTAGCTGATTTGTTATCAACTTGAAGAGTGACAGTAGTTCCATCTTTTTTAACTGTAACAGTTTTAGTATCTGCTACATACTCAATAGTTCCACCAAGCTTTTCTACTATACTTCTTGCAGGAAGAAAAGTAGTTCCATTTATAACTTGAGGAGCCACATCAAAAGATACAATTTCTCCGTTTAATTGAACTTTTATTTCGTTAGTTTCAGCAAAACCTGTTAAAGTTAAACTGAATATCATAAGAAAAGATAAAAGTATACTAATTCTTTTTTTCATAATAAACCTCCTTTAATGTAATTGGTAACATTTTATCAGATAATACATTAAAAGTAAATAATATGACGGCTTCATTTATATGCTATAATTAAATTTATAAGTAAATGTAAAATATATGAATAATGAACTGTTACTTCCAATAAATATGAGGCTATATTTTATAAAAAATATCAATATAACATTGAAAGCATATTATATACAATATAAAAAATAATAATTTGGAGGAATTTAAATGAGAAAAATTGGATTTAAAATAACTATTACTATAATATTTTGTTCTCTTATTGCATCATTATTATTAGGAAGTGTAAGTATATTTCAATCTTCTAAATATATAAAACAAGAAGCTGAAGATAAATTATTATACATGTCACAAAGTTATGCAAATGAATTTAGTAATTCATTTCAATCAATTCAATCTTCAGTAGATGCTTTATCAATAAATATAACTTCAACTATTGATTTAGAAAAATTAAAAAATGATCCCGATAATTATATAGATTATCATAAAAAAATTACAGATTCTATAATTGAGAAATTTGGAGAAACTTCAGATTTAATACATGGGGTATATTTTGCATTAAATCCTAAATTGGTAGGAAGTGGATATGGGGTTTGGTATACAAAAACACAAGAAAATGGTCAGTGTACACTTCAAGAATCATGGGATAGTGATGAAACTGAATATGATGACGAAATGTATGATTATAGACAAGCTATCGAAAGTAAAAAAGGAGTATGGTCAAATCCATATATTGATCCGGATATAAATGAATATATGCTCTCTTATACAGTACCTATATATAAAGATGGGATATTAGTTGGTGGTTTAGGAATTGATATAACCATTAATGGATTAAAAAAAGCAGTAAATGATATTAAGGTATATAATAGTGGATATGCTAGCTTATTAAATAGTGAATATGATATATTGGTGGACAAAAATTTAATAAAAAAAGATGAAGAAAAATCAAAAATCAACTTAAAGACTATAGAAAATGGGAATCTAAATTATATAGCAGAAGATATGGATAAAAAAAATTCAGGTATTAAAGAATATAAGTCACAGGAAAAAGATAAATTAATGGGATATTCTCGTTTACAAAATGGATGGATACTAGCTTTAACAGTTCCTAAAGACGAAGTATTAAACCCAATTAAAAATTTAAAAAATATACTAAGTATAATAATTATTATAGTAAGTATTATAACTGTGATCATAGGGCTATTTTTAGGAAAGTTAATAGGAAAACCAATAGAAAAATTAACAGATTTTATAAATGAAATTTCTGATTTTGAATTAGGTAATGACGAAAATTATGATTACTTACTTAAATATAAAGATGAAACGGGAATAATGGTTAGATCAGTATTTAAACTTAGAGAAAAATTAAGAGAAGTTGTAAATGAACTTACAAAAGCATCACAAAGTATAGAAGAAAATGCACTTAATGTAGAAATGCTTACTAATAAGTTAAATAATAATGCTAGTAAAACTTCAGCTACAACTGAAGAATTATTGTCAGGTATGCAGCAAACAGCAGCCTCATCTAATCAGATAAATGAATATACTATAGAAATTGAAAAGGAAGTATATTTAATATCATCTAAATCACAAGATGGTGAAAAAATATCAAATGAAGTAAGAGAAAGAGCAAATAAATTAAAAGAAGGTGCAAATTCTTCAGCTAAAAAAGCTGATGATATATATCATTATGTAAAAAAAGAATTAGATATTTCTATAGAAAATGCAAAAGATGTAGAAAAAATAAATTTTCTTGCAGATAATATTTTACAAATAGCCGAGCAAACAAATTTATTGGCACTTAATGCTTCTATAGAAGCAGCCAGAGCAGGAGAAAATGGTAAAGGATTTGCTGTAGTTGCTGATGAAATAAGAAAACTTGCAGATCAATCCTCTAATACTATTTCAGACATTCAAAATACAATAAAAATAGTAAATTCTTCAGTATCAAATCTAGTACAAAGTTCACAAAAGATACTTGAATTTGTAGAAGAAGATGTTAGAAATGATTATAGAAAATTAATAGAATTATCAGAAAAGTATACAAAAGATGCAAACTACTTTAATCGTATTATGATAGATTTTGCTAGTACATCAGATAAATTAAAAGGTTCTATTGAAAATATAGCTTTATCTATTAATGATGTTACAGTAATAATGAATGATGGGGCTGATGGAGTAGAAGATATTTCTGATAAAACATCGGGAATAGTTACAGATCTAGTGGATATTAATGAAGCTACAGAAGATAATTTAAAAAGTTCAAAAGAACTTAAAGGTATTGTTTCGAAATTTAATTTATAGAAAATAGATATGGTAACCTAGATTTCATATAATGAAATCTAGGTTATTTTTAGACATTTATTTTCAAACATCAAATCTCTAATAATTATTTTTCCATCTGTTTTAAGAACTCTCAACTAGATCAATATGACTAAAGTAAAAAAATGGAATATATGATAAAATATAAGTAAATTTAGTATTTGAATATAAAGTGGAGGGCGTTATGGAAATTAAAAATAGGGTTAATGATCTTTTACAAAATCAAAAGGATATTATAACTCAATATGAAGATATTATAAAAGATTTAAATATGGATAATGCATTAAGTGAAAATATTGAACTTAAAAAAGAAATGGAGAGTTATATAAAAGATATCAAAAAATTAAAGGAAGAGAAGAGAAACTTATTAAATGAAAATATGAATTTGAAAATTTCATTTAAAGAGCAAATTATCAATGAAAAAATATCTATCTTAAATGCATCTAAGAAAAAGATAGATATGTATTTTAATAATGAAATAAATAAAAGAATTAATAAATTAGAAGCATTAGAAAGTTCTGCAAAAGATAAACTTAGTAAAATAAAAACTATTGCTAAAATAGAATTAGGAATAGAAAAAGAAGATATCTTTTCTAATATACAAAAATTAGAAGGAGATTTAAATCAAAAAATTAAAATAAAAAAAGAAAAACTTAAAGCAGAAAAAGAAGATATTATTGGTGAAATAAAAAGAGAGTATAATGAATTAAAAAGTGAAGGAATTAGTGATGAAGTTATTGAGAAAAAGAAAAAGTATAATGATATAGAAGTTAAGATAGGACTTAACTGGATAAATAAAGCGGGTATAATTTTACTTTTATTTGGAATTGCTACTGCTACCAGATATACTTATGCAACATGGTTTAATGAATATATGAAGGGTATTTCTAGCTTTTTGTTGGGGGGAGTACTTTTAGGTGCAGGAGAATGGCTAAATAGAAAAGAAAAAAACTTATTTGCTCTTGGGTTAAGTGGTGGAGGAATAGGGACATTATATTTTTCAGTTTTTAGTAGTTATTTTATTTTAAACATACTTAGTATGCCAGTAAGTATAGGTCTATCTATTTTAGTAACAATGGCATCATTATTACTGTCAAAAAGATATAAATCTATGACAATATGCGGAATATCACTTGTAGGTGGATATTTACCATTTTTTACTTATGTATTTATAGAAGGAATAGCAGGTAGTCAAATATATATAGCTATGGGATATTTATTTGTTTTGAATTTATTAGTTTTAAAATTATCTTTAGAAAGACGATGGATTTATATAAATTATCTAAGTTTTTTACTTAATATTCCTTGTTTTACATACTTGGCTTTTGAATCACCAAGTAAAGTCATTAGTGTGATTTATTCGATGTTGACATTTATAATGTATTTATCTATAACGCTTATATATCCGATTAGGGAAAAAATCAATCTTAAAAAAGTAGATTTTATTTTACTAGGATTAAATACAGTAATCAACTGTTTAACTGTTTATCAGTTATTTGAGATTGGAGGATACCATTCGTATGAGGGAATACTTGCATTTGTATATGCACTAATATATCTGGGATTAGGTGAGTTTATTAAGAGAAGTGCTTCACAAGAAAAAGAGACGCAAATGATGTTTTATATTACTGCCATGACATTTAGTATTCTAATGATACCTTTACAGTTTGGTATCGAATGGGCTACACTTGGATGGCTTATAGAATCGATTTTAATAATTTTCTATTCAGTTAAAAATGATATAGAAAAAATGGAGATTGGAGGATGGGTTGTATTAGGTCTGAGTGTAGGATTATTTATTGTAGAAGACTTTTTTACCCCTTGGTTTGTTGAGTATTTCACTTTAAAATATACTTTAATTACTTTAAGTACAATATATATATTCAGCCTTTATGCAGTAAAATTAAATAAAGAAGAGTTATTCAAATATACCAATAAAGGTAAACTACTAACTTATTATAAGTATTTTGTAATTATAAGTAGCTGGGTATATTTATTAAGAATGGATTCAATTATTTATGATAAATACATCAAATCATATTATTATGATATTTTTTATTTCTTAATTTCTGAAGCTTTAATTACTGCTATTTTCGCTTATGGAATAACTAAAATAAAAGTAATTAAAGATAATATAGTTGATAACATATCTACTGGTCTATATATTATTGTAAATATATTAGGGTTTGGAATGAACTTTTTTAATATTAGTCCATCTTTAGATGGTAGTTATAAAGCATTACCTATTTTGATTTTAGTAACTTACAATATATTTGTATTCTTTAGCATAAAGGATTTAATTTTAAAACTAATAAAGAAAAAAGGATTAAGCTTGGAAGTATATCCTATGACTTTAGCTGTATATATATTAGGATCAACTACAGGATTACTTATAAATCAATTTAATTTAAATAATATAAATCTCATAATCAGTATATTTTTTATTGTTATGTCTTTTGTCTACATAACTTATGGATTTAAAAACAAATTTGCTATTATAAGAAGATTTGGACTTGGATTATCTATATTTTCAACTGGAAAACTATTCATATTTGATTTAGCTTTTTTAAATACAGGAGGAAAAATAGTTGCATATTTCTGTTTTGGTATAGTATTAATAGGAATATCATATGTGTATCAAAATCTTAAAAGAAGCATAGAGGCGGGAGATGAAAATGAGTGAAGAAAATCTTAGTAATACCAATAATCATATTGTTTTTTTGTATAAATATTTTTGCAAATGAAAATACTGATGATTATAGATTTTCAAAAGAAATTAACTACAACTATGATAATGAATACAAATCATTTTTTTTAGATGAAGAAATTTATAGATATGTAAAATCTGACTTGTCAGATATTAGAATTGTTAATGAGAAAAATGAATTTGTTCCATATTATATTTTTAATAAATACTCTAAAAAAACAAAGCAGGCAGATTTTAATATTAATCTAGAGAATGATGATACAGTTATATCAATAAATAATAAAGATAATCTAAATATATATGATATTAAAGTTATTAGTCAGGATGATTTTAAAAGAAATTACGATGTTTATTATAAAAATGGTAAATATGAAGAATTTCATAAAGTTGATTCTGGACATATTTATAGAATAAATCTTGAAAATTATAAAGAACAAAAGAATAATATAATATTAGATTATTTTTCAAATTATCATATAAAACCAGATAGTATTAAAATAGTTATACATAATGAAGATGATAGACCTATTAATATAGATAATATAGAAATTAATTATTATGTAGACAAAGTAGTATTTAAAAAAGATGATAGCAAAAGATATAAAGTTTTATTTAAAAGAGAATATGCTAAAATGCCTTCTTATGATATACAGAGCTATAAAAATTATATAGAAAAAGAAGATCAAGAAGTATGTACTTTATCAAATTTGATTGAAACAAATATAAAAAATAAGAAAGAAAATAAACAAATAAACTATAAATTAATATTAAATATAGTTGTTATATTAACTTCATTAATTCTTGTAACAATAATAATGAAAAAAACAAGGGACATAAAATAAGCAAAATCATGTGCTTAATCCAAAACAAATGGCATTAAAATACCGCTAATGTGGTAAATATTTTAATAAAACTAAGAATTCCATCGTATTGAATATCCTAAAAGTTCTAAACTCCCTAGGGTCAAACAACGAACTTTCTTAACGGATATTCAAACGCTGCAATTCAAGTTTTATACAAAATTATCATATGATTTAGACCAATCGTCGAAATTCCATTTATCACTCCAATTGTGTTTTATGTTATTAATACGATTGAGTTTTTTAACAGATGCTATTATATAATCTGTATAATTGTTTTTATCTGATTCGTATATAGAGTCCATTATATCTTCTAGCGATGTTTTTATTATTCTCATTTTTTGCATTTCATCATCAATTATTTTTATTTGATTATAAAAATGATTTATCATGTTATCTTTAGAACAGTTTTTCATTAAACTTTGGATGTTTTCTATAGATATGTTTAAATTTCTATATGTCAAAATTAACTGTAGTTTAGCTAAATCTTCTTTAGTATAAAGCCTATAGTTATTGTCGTTTCTAATTGGATGTATTAATCCTTTCTCTTCATAAAATCTTATTTTATTACTTGATATGTTTAAAAGATTAGATATTTCTTTTATTGTATAATGTTTATCCATTACTATTCCCCCTTACAATTAAGAGTATAAACCTTAGCCTTGGGTTAAGGTCAAGGATAAGTTTATTAAAATTTCAATTTTCTATTGGGTTAAGTAGTGGAGTAATAGGAGTATTATAATAGCCCAAACTATATCGAAATATACATATTTCGTTATAATTTGGGCTATATTTAATCTAGATTTTGAATTGTTCAATTAGCTTTTGTAAATCAGTTACTATTGTATTTAAATTAGAAATAGATGATACTAATTCATCTATTGAAGCAGTTTGTTCTTCTGTTGAAGCACTAACTTCCTCTGCTACTGCTGCTGAATTTTGAATTAAAGAAGATATTTCAGAAATAGAATCCTTTACATTTTCTTTAGAAGTATTAACAACATTTATATCATCTTGTATATGAATAATTTCATTATTTACGCAGTTTACATGGTCTTTTAATTGTTTGAATGAGTTCTCAGATTCAAACATAGAGTTTTCTAGACTTAACATAATCTTTTGATTGTCTTGCATTGTTAAAGCTGTTGTTTCTATTAAATGGCTAATTTCTTCTATTATTTCTTTTATTTTTTCTGCTGAATTATTGCTTTGATAAGCAAGTTTTCTTATCTCATCAGCTACTATAGCGAACCCTTTGCCAGCTTCACCAGCTCTTGCTGCTTCAATAGCTGCATTTAAAGCTAGTAAATTCGTTTCATTAGAAATATTAGAAATAGCTTCAAGTATATAAGAAATAGATTTTGATTTCTCTGTTAAATCATTAATATTTTTTGTTACGAGACTGTTTGTTCCTTTATTTTTTATAAATTCTTCCTTTAAATTTAATATGTTATTTAGTCCTTGTATGGAGACGTTATCCATATTTTTAGATGCATTTAAAATTATATTAGATTGATTGTTAATTTTATCTACAGCTTCAGATAGTAAATTAGTTTTATCTACTATATTTTCTGCTTGGAAGGTCTGATTAGTGGCTCCTTGTGCTACAGATTCAATTGCTTTAGCAACTTCATTAGAAGATAAACCTATTTGACTAGATGTATCATCTATTCCTTGAGCAGTTTTAGACAATCCATTCATACTATCTTGAACTTGAGTTATCAAAATACGTATATTTTTTATCATAGAATTAAAACTTTCAGAAAGTGATCCTATCTCATCATTTGTTTTGATCTGTATCTCTTTAGTGAAATCACCTGTTGATATTACTTTTGTTAAATCAACTAAATCTATTATAGGCGATAAACTTTTATTTAAAAATACATAAGTTATTAATTCTAATATTAAAGTAATAATTATAGTTAATAAAATCATATTTCTTAAGAAATCTTGCTGTTCTTTTTTAGCTAAAGAAAAATCTTCAACAACTTGTATACATGCATTGTAATCTCCTTTGAAATCAGCTATAGGGATTAATAAAACACTTTTATTTTTATTATCTACGAAATAATGAACAGTTTCTCCTTTTTTTAAAGTTTGTATATTCTTTTGTATTTCATCCTGTTTGAAATTTGTGATAGTACTTGCTAATAAATTTGGGGTATCTGATATATCGTATAAAAGATAATCTCCATTAAAGCTCTCCTTTAAAGAATTTAAAAATTTTAGTCCGAAATTTTTACCAAATTCTACAGAACCAATATGTTGTTCATTATAAAAAACAGGTGCAACAACTCTAAGACCATAACCTGCTTTTCCTTTTTCAAGCCCCATTATAATAGATTTTTCAGAATTTGCTTTATTTACAGTTTCACGAAAGCTTTTTAAGCTATCTCCATATTTTTCAGGCTTATGAAGTCTTAAAAATGAATCTGAATTAGGTAGATGAAATTGAAATTGTGCAACTTCATTTTTTATTGGAGAATAGATATTTTCTAATTCTTTTAATAAATTTTCTCTATCTCTTTGCTGAAATAAATATTGTATTTCTCTATCATTAGCAATATTTAGAACAGATATTTTGGTGTTTTCAAGCTCTTTCGATATGAAACCATCAATACTATTAATTAATAAATCTTGATTTTTTTTAATATTTGCGTTTCTTACATGGTTAACTTTGTTTATTGCTAGTAAAGATAATCCTGAACAGGCTAATAAAATTAGAATCCCAATAATAGCAAAAAGTTTAAGTTTTATAGATTGTTTCAAAATAATACCTCCTTAGTATAGGATATAAATACTATATATATTATATATATACTATATTTCGACAAAATACGATAAAAACTTTAATTTCATAGATTTACAATTAAAAAAAACAATAATTAAAAAGGAATTTGATATATTTTTATCGAAGTTATATATATCCAATTAAGTATAGTTGTGGTAATGTTATGGAAACAAATGTATTAAGGAGTGATTTTAAGTGTTCAATGTAGGTATAATTACGGCAAGTGATAAGGGATATATAGGAGAAAGGGAAGACGAGAGTGGAAAGTTAATAGAAGAGATAGTTACTAAAAATGGATATGCAGTTAAGAAGTATGTTATTCTTCCAGATAAAGAAGATGCTCTTTTTAATGAAATGGTACATATGAGTGATGATCTTAATATTGACTTGATTCTTACAACTGGTGGAACTGGATTTAGTGAAAGAGATGTTACTCCAGAGGCTACACGTAAGGCTGTAGATAGATTAGCTCCTGGAATATCTGAAGCTATGAGATATTATAGTCTTTCAATAACTAAAAGAGCTATGTTATCAAGAGGGGTTAGTGGAATAAGAAATGAGACTCTTATAATAAATTTACCTGGAAGTCCTAAGGCTGTTAAGGAATCTCTTGAGTATATTATAGATAGTATTCATCATGGACTTGAAATTCTTAAAGGAAAAACAGGAGAATGTGCTAGAAAATAGGTGAACAATATGAATAAATTTAAGAGTGCAGTAATACTAGCAGGGGGCAAAAGCTCTAGGATGAAATTTGATAAGCAATTTTTGAAAATAGATGGAGTAAGATTAATAGATACATTAATAGATAAATTAAAGACAGAATTTGAAGAAATAATAATAGTAACTAATAAAAAAGAGTTTTATAAAGATTATAAAGTTAAGATAGTTAGCGATGAAATTAAAGACAAAGGGCCCTTAGGGGGAATACATATAGGTCTAAAAGAAGCTTCTAGTGAATATGTATATTTTATAGCTTGTGATATGCCTATTGTTAATTTAGATTATATAGCTTATATGAAAAGAATGATAAAAGATGTTGATGCATGTGTAACAAAATCTCAAGATCACATAGAACCACTAAACTCTTTTTATAATAAGAGAATAATGAATAAGGTCGAGGAATATCTTTATAATGATAGAAGGTCTTTATTTTCATTTATAAATAATATAAATACTATGTATATTAATGAAGATAAAGCAAGAGAATTTAGTTTAAATTGGGACATGTTTAAAAATTTGAATACACAAGAAGATTTAATAACCGACAACAATTTGAGCCTATAAGTTAAAAATATCTTATAGGCTCTTTTTAAACTAATATAATAAAATTTATAAGGGGGATATTGTATGGAGGAGAAAATATTAACTGTATGTCCTTATTGTGGGGCAGGATGCAAACTGTATCTTATAGTTAAAGATGGGGAAATAGTAAGGGCTGAACCTGCAAATGGAAGAACTAATGAAGGTAATTTATGTCTTAAAGGTCATTATGGTTGGGACTTCTTAAGGGATCCTCAGTATCTTACAGCTAGGATTAAAAAACCTATGATTAGAAGAAATGGGGAATTAGAGGAAGTTGAGTGGAATGAGGCAATTGATTATGTAGCAACAAGACTTACTCAAATAAAAAAAGATTATGGTCCAGATTCTATAATGGGTACAGGTTGTGCAAGAGGACCTGGAAATGAAGCAAATTATATAATGCAAAAGTTTATGAGGGCAGTTATAGGTACTAATAATATAGATCACTGCGCTCGAATCTGACATGCTCCATCAGTAGCCGGTCTGGCTTACAGTTTAGGTAGTGGTGCAATGACTAACTCAATAAATGAGATAGAAAATGCAAGTTTATTATTTATATTTGGATACAATGGAGCAGATTCACATCCTATTGTTGCAAGAAGAATAGTAAAAGCTAAGGAAAATGGAGCAAAGATAATAGTTACAGATCCTAGAATTACTGAATCGGCGAGAATTGCAGATATGTGGCTTCCTATAAAGGGTGGAACTAACATGGCTTTAGTTAATGCGTTTGGAAATGTTTTAATAAATGAAAATCTTTATGATAAAGATTATGTAAAAAATCATGTAGATGGATTTGAAGATTACAAGGCTTTAGTTGAGAAATACACTCCAGAATACGCTGAAAAAATAACAGGGGTCAAGGCAAATGATATAAGAAAAGCTATGAGGGAATATGCTAAGGCAAAGGATAGTATGATACTTTATGGTATGGGAGTGTGTCAATTCTCACAAGCTGTTGATGTTGTTAAAGGACTTGCATCACTAGCTCTTTTAACAGGAAATTTTGGACGTGAAAATGTTGGTATAGGACCTGTTCGTGGTCAAAACAATGTTCAAGGAGCTTGTGATATGGGAGTTCTTCCAAACGTATATCCTGGATATCAAAAGGTAACTGATGATAATGTTAGAGAAAAATTTGAAAATGCTTGGGGTGTTAAGCTTTCTAATAAAAATGGATATTCTTTAACAGAAGTACCTCATCTAGCTTTAAAAGAAGATAAAATTAAAGCATATTATATATTTGGAGAAGACCCAGTTCAAAGTGATCCTAATTCTTCTGAGGTTAGAGAAGCACTTGATAAAATAGATTTTGTTATAGTTCAAGATATATTCATGAATAAGACTGCTCTTCACGCAGATGTTATACTTCCTGCGACTTCTTGGGGAGAACATGAAGGGGTATATACTTGTGCTGATAGAGGATTCCAAAAGTTTAATAAAGCAATAGAACCTAAAGGAGATGTTAAGCCTGACTGGCAGATAATTTCTGATATAGCAACTAGCATGGGCTATCCTATGGAGTACAATAATACAAAGGAAATATGGGATGAGATGAGAAGCTTATGTCCAAGTTTTGCTGGTGCAAGTTATGAAAAGATGGAAAAGCAAGGTGAAGTTCAGTGGCCTTGTCCAACTGAGAAACATAAAGGAACTAAGTATTTATATAAAGGAGATAAATTCTCAACTCCTAGCGGAAAAGGTAATTTATTTGCAAGCGAGTGGAGAGCACCTAAGGAACTTCCAGATGAAGAATATCCACTTAGTCTTTCAACTGTTAGAGAGGTTGGACATTATTCTGCTAGAACTATGTCTGGTAACTGTAGAGCATTAAAAGAACTTGCAGATGAGCCAGGATACATTCAAATTAGTATTGATGATAGTGAAAAATTAAATATAGAGGATGAAGAATTAGTAAGAGTAAGCTCAAGAAGGGGGAGTGTTATAACTAGAGCT
The DNA here is from genome assembly GCF_037844525.1 of Tepidibacter sp. Z1-5. NCBI lineage: Bacteria > Bacillati > Bacillota > Clostridia > Peptostreptococcales > Peptostreptococcaceae > Tepidibacter > Tepidibacter sp. Z1-5. The sequence continues at coordinate 13,535 of NZ_JBBMMD010000082.1, forward strand.
AGTGTTACTGATAGAGTGAAAAAAGGTTCTACTTTCATGACTTATCAGTGGTGGATTGGATCTTGTAACGAACTTACAATAGATAGCTTAGATCCTATTTCGAAAACTCCTGAATTTAAGTACTGTGCTGTAAAGGTTGAAAAAATACATGACCAAGAAAAAGCTGAACAGTATATAAAAGATGAATACGCTAGAATAAGAAAGAATATGAGGGTTGTGAAAATTTAAGTATGAAAGGTTGTGGGGGAAATGAAGGAGAGTTGTAATACTTTTGTTATAGCAGATCCAAATAAATGCATAGGATGCAAATCTTGTGAAGTGGCTTGCTCTAGTGTACACAATGAAGAAAACAATATAGGATACACAGTGGGAACAATGACTACTCCAGTTATTCCTAGACTATATCTTGTAAAAAATGAAAAATTTTGTGCGCCTATACAGTGTAGACACTGTGAAGATGCGCCTTGTGCAAATGCATGTCCAAACAAAGCTATAAAAAAAGAGGATAATACTATTTATGTAGATGAAAATTGCATAGGATGCAAGACGTGTCTTATGGCATGCCCAATAGGTGCCATAGAATTACTACCACATTATAAAAATGAAGAGAAAGTAATTCAATTAGGGCTTGAAGAAGAGAAAATGATAGCATATAAATGTGATTTATGTAAGGGAAGAGAGACTAAGGCGTGTATAGAAGCATGTCCTGAGAATGCATTAAAGCTTGTAAATATAAAAGAAGATAAAAAGAATAAAAATATAAAAGCAGCACTAGGACTTATGAATCTTTAATTGGGGGGGATAGGAGATGATAGTCAATATAGATAAAGAAATATGTACAGGATGTAGAAGATGTGCAAGTGTATGTCCTGTTGATGCTATAGAAGGAAAACAAGGAGAAGCTCAAAGTATAAACGAAGACAAATGTGTTATATGTGGTCAATGTGTACAAATATGTAGTGCTTATTCAAGTGAGTTTGAAGAAGATACTACTCCTATAGATATAAAATTAAAAGAAAGAGGTATGCTTGAAACTGTTAAAGAGCCTTTATTTGCAGCTTATAATATGTGCGATGTAGAAAAAGTAAAGAACAGTTTGAGAAATAAAAAATTACATACGGTTGTTCAGTGTGCACCAGCTGTAAGAGTTGCTTTAGCAGAAGATTTTGGGCTAGAATTAGGATCATTAACAGATAAAAAGCTTGCAGGTGTTCTTAGAAAAATGGGATTTGACAGAGTCTATGACACTAACTTTTCAGCAGATTTAACTATAATGGAAGAAGGTAGTGAACTTATCAAAAGAGTTACTGAAAATAGTAATCTACCTATGTTCACTTCGTGTTGTCCTGCATGGGTTAAATTTATGGAACAAGAATATCCAGAGCTTTTAGATCACCTCTCAAGCTGTAAGTCTCCTCAGCAAATGGCTGGGGCTATATTTAAAACTTATGGTGCTGATATAGATAATGTAGACTCTAAAAATGTATTTAGTGTATCTGTAATGCCTTGCACTTGTAAGAAATTCGAATGTGATAGAGACGAGATGAATGGCAGTGGATACAAAGATGTTGATGTAGTAATAACTACAAGGGAGTTAGCTTATTTAATAAAGGATATGGAGATTGACTTTAAAAATATAGAAGAACAAAAATTTGATAATCCTCTAGGGGATTATACAGGAGCTGGAACATTATTTGGAACTACTGGTGGAGTTATGGAGGCTGCTATTAGAACTGGATATGAGCTTATAACTAAAGAGAGTATACCAAATATAGATATACACAGTGTAAGAGGACAAAATGGAGTAACTAGATCTAGTATTGATGTAGGTGATATTAAATTAAATGTTGCTGTAGTGTCAGGGCTTGAAAATATTAGACCTATACTTGAAGATATTAAAAATAATAGATCGGATCTACATTTTATTGAAGTTATGACATGTCCAGAAGGTTGTATAAGTGGAGGTGGGCAACCAAAGGTTATTTTAGATGGATATAAGAAAATGGCATATGATAATAGAAAAAAATCACTTTATACTCATGATGGTGAGTGTAGTGTAAGAAAATCTCATGAAAATATTAGTATAAAAAAATTGTATGAGGAGTTTTTAGGTGAACCACTTGGAGAAAAATCACATCATCTTCTACATACAGAATATGCATCGAGAAAGGAGAAATGTTAATGAATACCTTTGTTATAGCAGATCCTAATAAGTGTATAGGGTGTAGAACCTGTCAAATAGCTTGTGTTATAGCACATTCTGATGAAGATATCTTCAATCCAGAGTGTAAAAATATATCGTTTAATCCAAGACTTAGTGTTGTAAAAACAGCAGCTGTTAGTGCACCTATTCAATGTAGGCATTGTGAAGATGCTCCATGTGCAAATGCATGTCCAAATGGTTCTATATCAAATATAAATGGAAGTATACAAATAAATGAAGAAACTTGTATAGGTTGTAAAACATGTCTTATTGCATGTCCATTAGGAGCTATTGAATTAGTTGATTATTACAAAGATGGAGAAAAGGTAGTTCAACCTAATTTAATTGATATGGATTCTAAAACGTTATGTTTTAAGGAGAGAATAATAGCTAATAAGTGCGACCTTTGTATAAATAGAGATAAAGGTCCAGCATGTGTTGAAGTATGTCCTACGGACGCATTCAAGATAGTTAAGGATGAGGATATAAAAGGGTCTGTAAAGGATAAGAGAAATAAAAGTGCATCTTTGTTGTAAGCTACTATAAACTATCTGATGCAAAAGGAAAGGTGGGTCTTATAAATTCTATATTATGTAAATTTATCTCATTTATCAATTTTATTCATAAGTCGAAAATCATATGATTTCCTTATATAATAAAAAAGAGCTGCCTCAAAATAGAAATTAATTTCTATTTTGAGACAGCTTTGTTTATATTATATTTTAAATTTATCTATTTGAGTATTAAGATTTAAAGAAAATTCATTTAACTTTTCTGCACTTTTTGCTACTTCTTCAACTGCCATGGCTTGCTGATGAACAGATGCTGTAACCTCCTCTGATCCTGCTGCTGTTTCTTCTGATACTGCTGATATATTTCCTATAGACTCTACTATTAAATCTTTATCTTTTATTATATCTATTACAAATCTATTAACTTCTTCTATCTCATTTGTAATATTATTTATTGATTTAGATATTTTATCAAAAGAATCATTTACATCTTTTACAGATTTTGTTTGATCTATAGAAACAATTTTTACTTCCTCCATAATATCAACTGTATTTTGACTTTCTTCTTTAATAGTATCTACTATTTTTTTTATTTCGTCAGTTGCAGTACTTGATCCTTCGGCAAGTTTTCTTATTTCGTCTGCTACTACAGCAAATCCCTTTCCTGCTTCTCCTGCTCTAGCTGCTTCTATACTTGCATTCAGTGCTAATAAATTTGTTTGCTCTGCTATAGATCTTATTGTATCTAGTATATCTTCAATGTTACTAGAGTTTTCACTTAATTGTCGTACTGCAGATTCGATTTTTTCAATAGATTTATTATTTAAATCGGTTTTTTCTTTAAGCTCATTAACTACATTAATACCTTCTTCATTTACATTAATTGCTTCATTTGCATTTTTATACATAGTATCACTATTATTTGCTAACTTATTAAATTTATCATCTAAATTAGATGCAAGCTTTGCTCCATTTTCTGCATCTACTGCTTGTTCGCTTGCTCCTCTTGCTATTTCTTCTACGGTTTTTGCTATTTCTTCAGCCGATGCACTAGTTTCTTCTGATGTAGCTGCTAAATTTGTTGCGGCATCTGCTACTTCTTCACTTATGTGTTTTGCATCTAACAATAAATCCTTAACATTTTCTACCATAGTATTGAAATTGGATGAAAGTAACCCTATTTCATCATTTGATTTAACATCTGATTTTACTGTAAAGTCTCCATCTTTTACTTTATTCATATTAGCTACTATTGATTTTATAGGTTTTGAAATTTTATTTGCAAATATTATACCTACTACTGATGCTGCTATAATTATAAGTAATCCTATTATTATAGCATTAGTAAGTATACCTTTAGTAGATTTTTCTAGCTCATCTATATATATTGTTGAGACTATATACCAACCTAAATCTTTCATTTTTGTATATACAGCGATTTTTTCAGATACATTACCATTAGATTCTTTATATTTGTATTCTGCAATTCCAAAATCTTTATTGCTACTTACACCTTCTAAAATTTCTGGAATACTCGATTTTTGACCTATTTTTTCAGGAGTTTTATGTGTAATTAATGTTCCATCAGAATTTAAAATGTACGGATAACCCTTTTCTCCTACTTTTATAGAATTTATTTTTTCAGATAATTCACCTAATGGTATAGTTACAGATACTACACCAACTAATTTACCTCCATTATCATATACTGGCGCTGCACTAGAAATGGCAAGATTACCACTAGCAATATCCATATATGGATTGGTCCAAGTAATACTTTGTGTTTCAATTGCTTTTTTATACCATGGGCGTACTCTTGGATCATAATCACTTCCTAAATCTGCTTCGGGATAAATCATAAATCCACCATCTATAGTTCCCATATATATTTGGCTTACACCTTTATAGCTTTCTACATATTCCTTAAATAATTCCATTAAAAGAGGCTTATATTCAGGATGATTTAGGATTTCTCTAAGATCAACATTTTTACTAATCATATCAACCCCATACTCATGTCCATGAAGATAATTTTCAACTGACTGCATAATATCACCATTTAACTGCTCTACAGAATGCTTAAATTGGCTTTTTAATTCTTTTTTTGCTTTTAAATACGATGTTGTACCTAAGATTGAAATAGGTACAATTATTATTACTAAAATTATGGCAATTAGCTTTGTTTTTATTGTGAGTTTCATAAACTCCCTCCCTATTTAAAATAAAATTTTGGTATAAATTAAATTCAATTAAAAAATTTCCGGCATGTTTCGACAAATTAATCTATTACTTTTATCGGCACTTTTATTATAGAAATTAACCTCTTTTTTATGAAAATATTTACCTTATATAATTTTTAAATTATATAAAGAATTATAAAGAACACACAGAAATACATTAGTATCTGGTGTAGGACTTGCATGGTTTCTTCCATATCTTTTAGGAATTCTTATAACTACGTTAATGTATAAAAAGAAAGAAAATTTGGTTCAAAAAAATAAATGCTGATGATAAGAACAATATCATCAGCATTTATTTTTTTGAAATTAACATAATGAGTTAAAATAATCATGTTTGTATCTTCAACTTTATATCAAAAATATTGACATAGATTTATTATATTTCCCGAGCAATAAACAAAATATAAAATTTTCAAGTCATATAATGGTATTAATTAGTGAATTATCTTGAAATACACAACCTTTAATATGAAAAAAATCAAAGGTATGAATATAGCTGGTAGCATATTTCCTACTTTTATTTTTTTTATATCTAGTATATTAAGACCTATTGCTATAATAAGAACTCCTCCAACTGATGATATATCGCTTATTACGCTGTCTACTAAAAACATCTTTACAGAAGATGCTGCAAGTGTTATAAATCCTTCGTATAAGAAAACGGAGATAGATGAGAATAAAACACCTATTCCAAATGTTGATGCAAATATTATAGATAATATCCCATCGACTATTGATTTGGCAAAAAGAGTTTGATGGTTTCCGTTTAAACCGCTTTCTAGGGCTCCTATGATTGCCATAGAACCTATACAAAATATTAATGTAGCGGTTACAAATCCTTTTGCAATACTTCCCTTTTTCTTTACTAATTTACTTTCGATAAAATCGCCTAACTTGTCCAAGTTCTCTTCAATTTTAAGATATTCTCCAATAACACTACCTATTGCTAAACTAACTATAAGAAGTAGTATATTTTGAGCTTTTGTAGCACCCATAATTCCTATTAAGAATATGCATAATCCCATAGCATCCATGAGTATTTTCTTATAATTTTCACCTATACCTTTTTTGAATAAAAGTCCTATTAAACTTCCTATAAATATTGCCAATCCATTTGCTAAACTACCTAACATGTAAAAAACCTCCTAAAGATAAAACAGATATTTAAATTGTATAATTATGTGGAAAATTATTCAAGTAAATATTATAATTGTACACAATAAATTTGGGATAAGAGATACAACTTATAAGATACTTGTGAAACGTAGTGAGGATAATATAGCTCGTGATATTATAAAACTATGAAGGGGTGGGTTAATCAAAACTATCCATAAAAATACCGTGAATACTTTTCATAGATAGTTTTAGTATTAATTTCTTACTGCCTTACTAAAATTCATTATGTGACTCAAATGTTACAAAAATTTCAATATAAGATAATGTAAAAAAGTAAAAAACATAAGTATAGATAATAATATACTAACTATGCTTAGAAATTTTCTTCTGTTCCAGTTATGTAAACCTGATATTAACATAGAAATACTTACTACACCAAATATGATTTCGGTATCTAAAACTATAATGTGAAATAGACCAAGCATTGAAAATATACAAAAACCAATGTAAAACGTAAATTCTATAATTGAAATGAATTTATTCTTTTCCATATATACCTTCCTTTTTTTAATCTAATAATGATTTATAGGTTTATATCGTTTTCAAAATTTCTCTTTAGAGAACCTACAATCCAAATAATATAAAAACATACTAAACTTATCGATGATGCATGAAATATAAAGTTCCACATATAAACCATAAAATAAATTTATTTATTTTCAATAAAACTCACATCCTAATTTTTGAATAAATATCCTAAATTTAAATATATCATAGCAACTGTGTTTTGGCAAAATATGTATATAATAAATTGGATTTTAATTTAATTGAAATAAATGGATAGAATATAAATGATTATTTAAAAAAAATAAGGGTAAATAATAAAATGAAAAAATTATTAAAACATTAATTATTTAAAAGTGATATTAAAACTAAAGTTAATATATAGGAGGGAAAAAAATGAAAGTAGCTGTTATTGGTTGTACACATGCAGGGACAGCATCAATATTAAATGTTGCAAAGTTATATCCAGATGCAAAAATAACTGTGTATGAAAGAAATGACACAATCTCATTCTTATCTTGTGGTATTGCACTATATGTAGGAGGGGTAATTAAAGATCCAAATGGACTATTTTACTCTTCACCTGAAGAACTAAAAAAATTAGGGGTAACTACTAAAATGTCTCATGACGTATTAGATGTAAATACAGATGAAAAGAAACTTAAAGTTCGTAACTTAAAAACAAATGAAGAATTTGAGGATAAATTTGATAAGTTAATAATAACAACAGGATCATGGCCGATAGTTCCAAATATAGAAGGAATAGATTTAGACAATATATTATTATCAAAGAATTTTTATCATTCAAATACAATTATTGAAAAAGCAAAAACTGCTAAGAACATAGTAGTAGTAGGTGCTGGATATATAGGGGTTGAATTAGTAGAGGCATTTGAAATGAATAAAAAAAATGTAACATTAATTGATAGTCAAGATCGTATTTTAAGTAAATACTTAGATAAAGAGTATACAGATACAGCAGAAAATGCATTTTTAGATCATTCTGTAAAATTAGCTCTAGGAGAAACTGTAAATAGATTTGAAGGAAAAGATGGTAAAGTTTCAAAGGTAATTACTTCAAAAGGTGAATATGAAGCTGATTTAGTAATATTATGCATTGGATTTAAACCAAATACTAAGTTATTTGAGAATCAGATTGAACTGTTAGATAATGGAGCTATTATAGTTGATGAATATATGAGAACAAGCAAAGAAGATATATATGCAGCTGGAGATTGTTGTGCAATTATATACAACCCAACAGGAAAGCATGGATATATTCCATTAGCTACAAATGCAGTTCGTATGGGTACATTAGTTGCTAGAAACTTAGTAAAACCTACAACTAAATATATGGGAACTCAAGGAACTTCTGGAATTAAGATATATGAATATAATATTGCATCTACTGGATTAAATGAAAATTATGCTAAAGAATTAGGAATTGATATTAGTACAGTAACAGTTGAAGATAATTATCGTCCAGAATTTATGCCTACGTATAACTTAGCAAAACTAAAAGTAGTTTACGAAAAAAAATCTAGAATAATTCTAGGAGCGCAAATTATTTCAAAGACAGATTTAACTCAATGTATAAATACAATATCTGTTTGCATTCAAAATAAAATGACAATAGATGAATTGGCATTTATTGATTTTTTCTTTCAGCCGCATTTTAATAAGCCATGGAATTTATTGAATTTAGCAGGATTGAGTGCTGAATAATAATTAAAATAAAAAAGAGATATGTGTTCACGATAGAATGAAAACATATCTCTTTTTTGTTACTAAATTTATTAATAAAGCGAAACTTAAATATAGGATTATGGAAAATAATGACTATGCAATTTATCATGAGAAATAATGTATATAAATATGTAGCCTAGATTTAAGAGATATTTAAGAAATGTATTATATGATATAATATAATGTAAGGATTAATGATAAAATAAGAGGTGCTAAAATGTTAAATTCAGATAACACTAGCATAAAAAGTTTTTTGATTAAAAGTATGGTGATTTTTATTGTTATGATGACAGTTATAAGAGAAGGTAATAACCTGATGAGACAGTACAGACAATTTTTAAGAGAATGTGAAACTTTGAAACTAGAGTATATACAAGATCAAAAAGAATTGCTAAAAAATGAAATGAATAGAGTATTTGAATATATAGAATTTGAAAAAAACAATACATATGAATTGTTAAAAGAAAATTCTAAATATACAGATGGGGAAATAGAAGAAATAATAAAGCGAAGAGTTATAAAGTTTGTATCAAGCATTCACTTTGGCGATAATAATGAACAATATATGTTTATATTAACTTATAACGGGCTTGAACTTGGAAATGGTAAATATCCAGATATAACAGGCAAGAATATATGGAATATGAAGGATATAGATGGAGTTAAAGTAAATCAAAGACTTATAGAAATGGCTAAAGAAAGTGAAGATGGAGTATATATAATTCAAAAATGGATAAAGGATACCAATAAATTAGACCATGATAAATTATATTATGCAAAGCCTGTTCCTGAATGGGGCTGGGTTATAGGTTCTGGTATATACATAGATGATATTGAGAAACATATAAAAAATAATGAATTGATACTAAAGGAAGCATTCAAAGAAGAACTTGAAAATTTTGCAATACTTATGGTTGTAATGATGCTAATAGTAAGTATATATATCAAAAGAATAAATGATAAGATAGATAAAAAAATAGAATTTGTAGTAGATTTTTTTGAAAGAGCTTCAAAAGAAAGGACATACATAGATACAGAAGAATTAAAATATACAGAATTAAAAAGAATGGCTATATCTGTTAATAGTATGATAAGAGACAGATATGATATAGAAAATAGAATACAACAGATGAATATACAACTTAAAGAAATGAGTATAACAGATGGACTAACAGGGCTTTATAATCATAAATACATATATATAATATTAAAAAAAGAAATAGAAAAAGCCTATATTTTAAAAAGTGATTTATCTATAATAATGTTTGATATAGATCATTTTAAAAAAGTAAATGATCTATATGGTCATCAATTTGGAGATGATGTTTTAATTAAAATATCTAATTATATTAAGCGATATATTGGTAAAAATGGATTTGTTGGAAGATATGGAGGAGAAGAATTTCTGATAGTATTACCGAATGCAGATATAGAAAAAGCATATAAAAATGCAGAAAATATAAGAAATGGAATAAAAACTATTGAATTTGAAAATGAAAATCTTATAGTTACAATAAGTGGAGGCGTGGTTCAATTTAAACATGAATCATGCAAGGATATAGTAAATATAACAGATCAACTATTATATAAAGCAAAAGAAAGTGGAAGAGATAGAATTGAAAGAGGAGACATAATATGAGAAGAAGAAAAATAAAAGGTGCAGATGAAAAGTTATTATCATATGATAAGCAAGTGATAATAAATCCAGCTGATTTCAAAGGAGAATGGTCTCAAAAATTTAATAATGACAATCCTATATATATAGAAGTTGGAACTGGAAGAGGAAAGTTTTTGACTACTTTAGCAAAACAAAACCCAAATATAAACTTTATAGCAATGGAAATAAAAGAAGAAGTATTATTAAAGGCTGTTCAAAAAGCTGATGAAGGTGAATTAGATAATATACTTTTTATATGGGGAAATGTACAGAACATACTAGAATACTTTGAAGAGAAAGAGATAAGCAGACTATTTATCAACTTCTGTGATCCGTGGCCTAAAAAGAGATGGGCTAAAAGAAGACTTACACATAGTAATTTTTTAGATATGTATAATAAAATACTTACTGATGATGGTGAGATTCACTTTAAAACTGATAATGAGAAGTTATTTGAATTCTCACTTAATGAAATATCTGAATATGGTCTTAAGTTACAGAATATTTCTCTTGATTTAGCAAATAGTGGGTTTGAGGGAAATGTTACAACTGAGTATGAAGATAAGTTTATGAATCAAGGAATGAAGATATATAGATGTGAAGGGAAAAAGAGGTAGATAATATTATCTACCTCTTTTTTGTCAATAATCATAAATAGGCACTTAAGCGAAAATGAAGATAATTAAAATACCACTACTTAATTAATCTTTTAATAAAACTAGAGATTGTATCTTATTAAATATCCTAAAACTTCTTAAACTCCCTTAAGGTCAAACAACGAAGTTTCTTAACGGATATTTAAACGATACAATCTGAGTTTTATAGTAAAAGATTAATCAAAAGTAGCTAATATTTAAATTATCCTCATTTTAAATTAACTTATATAGAGATGCTTAAAGGTTTTTTGCGAAAAAACAGAACTAAGAATAATGTAAAAATGGAATATCAAAAAATTAGTAAGGATATAAAAGAGAGGTATTGTAATGAGTAAAAAAATACTGAAATTAGAATCAGAGAGGTTGATTTTGAAACCTTTATCTTTTGAGGAACTAATATATATTACAAGTAATATGATTGAAAGTATTGGAAATTCAATTGAATTTGAAGCAATATCGGATATTGTAAAATGTGCAACCGCAAAAAAGATAGAAAAAATGAAAAATATTAATAAAGATATCCATAAATGGTATACATATTGGTTAATTATCGATAAAAACAATAAAAAAGGTATAGGATTTATTGGTTTTAAAGGAGTACCAGATAAAATGGGGTATTCAGAAGTGGGATACAGTATATCTAGAAATTACAGGAAGAAAGGACTTATGACTGAAGCATTGTCACTTATGATAAATTGGGCTTCTACTTTTAGTGATTGCAAGGGTATCATAGCAAAGCGTGTCTTAAAGTCAAATATAGGGTCAAATAGAGTTTTAAATAATTGTAATTTTGATTTAATTGATTCTGTGAATGGTGAAAATACTTACCTTCTTAAATTTTAATGAAAAAGATTAATATATCCAAATAAATTGAATTAAAATAGCGGTAATGTATGTTTATATTATGTTATAATAATTAATAGGAATTATAGTCTATAGAGGGTGGTTCCATTTACTAATTATATATACGATAAAGTAAAAAACCACCCGAATGCGAGTAAGGGTGGTTTTGAGCTTGATGTTAAAATCAAGTTTAAAAATAAAAACTAATTTCAGTTAATTGGAATCACACTCTACTGCTAAATAGACTGTAATTCTTTTTTTATGCAATTTATAAATGTAATTTTTATTACACTTATATTATACCCAAACTATACATGAAGTACAATTATATTTTTAATTATTCTAATTAAAATTTTTTGATATCTCACATAAAATCAAATAAAGCATATATTCAAAATCTCTAAAATAAAGACTTTTTAATATAACTAACTTATAATGTAATAAAGGGAACGTTCAATTAAAATTAAGCTAATTTAAAATACTGAAGAAAAGGTGAGTTGAATGAAAAAGATCAGCATAATAAGCTATACTTTATCAGAAATCAATACCTACTATGAGCAGATAAAAAGCTTGTTCTCACAAAATGTAAATATTGAAAAGTTTTGTGTTGATGAAATAAATAATGAGATAGATTCAGATGTAGTTCTAGTACCTTCTTACAATGTATTTGAAACTATAAAAAAATATATAAAGAATAAAGCTGAATTAGTTATATTAAATAGAACTATATCAAAGGATGCGTTTGAAAGAATTATGAATATTAAAGCAGGAAGCAAGGTATATTTATTAGATCATAATTATCAGATGGCTCTTCAAATGACCTGTGTAATGTATCAACTAGGTATTAGACATATAGACCTTATACCTATATGTAAAAGTGTAAAAAAAGATATAGGAGATAATGAAATTATAGTATTTAAGGATTGTGAAAGTCAAAATTCCAATACTATAAATATAGGAAATGCACTATTAGATATTAGTACCATTATAGATATTGGTGTAAAGCTAGACTTAGTAGATATACTACAAAGACAGGATATCAAAAAAAGTTATAAAGAAATAGTTACTAAAGATGTTGGTCTTTCTAATGTTATGGGAAGAACAAACCAATTTGAAAGTCAGCTTGATATATTACTTCAAGTTGCAGATGATGGAATAATAGGTGTTGATTCAAATGGGCAAATATATTCTTGCAATAAAAATGCACAAAGTATTATCGGTTATAAAAAAGAAGAAATAGTAGGAAAATATATAAGTAAAATATTGACGACGATACCATTTGAGTATGCTATAAAAAAGTTAAAAAGTATAAAAGAAAAACTTATAAAAGTAAATGGATATGATGTAGTAGTATCTATTCATCCTATAATACATTCTAATAAGCAATATGGAGCAATAGCTATATTAAAAAAATTTAGTGATACAGAAATAAAGCAGCATAAATTAAGAGCACAATTAATAGGTAAGGGTCATAAGGCTAAGTATAGGTTTGATGATATCATTGGAAACAGCGATATTATAACTAAAACAAAGGATATAGCAATTAGAATGTCTAAATCAGATTCATCAATACTTATAAGTGGAGAGAGTGGAACTGGTAAAGAATTATTTGCACAAGCTATACATAATAATTCTTCAAAAAAAAATTATCAGTTCGTAGCTATTAACTGTGGAGCTTTTCCTGAGAGTTTACTCGAGAGTGAACTATTCGGATATGAAGAAGGTGCTTTTACAGGAGCTAGAAAAGGTGGGAAACCAGGGCTTTTTGAACTTGCACATAATGGAACCTTATTTCTAGATGAAATAGGTGAAATGCCTATCAATCTACAGAAAAGATTACTTAGGGTATTACAGGAAAGAGAAGTTATGAGGATTGGCGGTGATAGGCTTATAAAAGTAAATATAAGACTTATAGCTGCAACTAATAGAAATTTAAAGGAAATGGTTAAAAAAGGAGATTTCAGAGAGGATTTATATTATAGACTTAATGTATTACCTCTCAAAATTCCAGCGCTTAGAGCTAGAAAAGAAGATATATTGATTATAATAAACGAAATGAAAAAAAAATCAGGATATAATTTCAATTTAACTGGGAGAGCTAAAGAAAAGCTTATAGATCACACTTGGAGAGGTAATATAAGAGAACTTAAAAATTACATAGAATATTTTTCTAATATAGGTATTGATTGTATAGATATAGATGATTTGCCTTTTAAAGAGGAAAATTTTAATTCAATAGTATTTAATTCTCATGAAAAAAAACTGTTAGATAAATTTAGAGACGATGTGGGAAAAGATGAATACAAGTATGTATTTATATTAAAAGAACTTGAAGAGGGTTATAAAAATGAAAAAAGACTTGGAAGAAGAACCTTATATGATAAAGCAAAAAATGAAGGAATATTTATAAGCGAACAAGAAATCAGGCTTATACTCATAAATCTTGAAAAATTTATGATGGTAGATATAAATAAAGGTAGACGTGGAACTAATATAACTAAATATGGAATTAAAGTTGTTGAATATTTAAGAATGGGTTAAATGGTATTGATTATAATACCATTTAACCCATTTTTATTTTGTAAATTTTAAAATACATCAATTTGCATTTGAGTACTATATTTACAATTAAATAACGTTTTCCTGCGTTGTGAGCAAATAAGTCTATTACAAGTCATTAAAGATGCTAGTAATACTTTAACATGAAACAGATTTTATTTACAAAAAAGCACAATCTTGCGTAGATAATAAGGTGGCATAGAACTTGCTTAATATAAAGATAATTCCTAAAATTTTACAAAATAATATTTAAGACATCTTGGTAGGCAAATGTTAATTAAAGTTAGTTAAGTTTTACTTTATAAATATAGAGGGGTTGAGATTATGAGTAAAAATATATTTAGAAAAGAAGTCGCTTCTATAAAACCGTATATACCTGGAAAGTCTGTAGATGAATTAAAGAAGGAATTAGGTATTGAAGATATTGAAAAACTTGCATCTAATGAAAATCCATTAGGCCCATCTCCTAAGGCCATTGAGGAAATAAAAAAAGAATTAGATAGTATACATATATATCCAGATCCTAACTGTACTAAGTTAAAAGATGGATTATGTGAAAAGTATAATTTAGAACATGAAAACATAGTTGTAGGTAATGGAGGAGAAGAACTTTTAAAGATAATAGCTCAAACTTTTATAAATGAAGGCGATGAGGCTATAATGGCTAATCCTACATTTGGAAAATATGCGAGTGAAGTTCTTTTTATGGGTGGTGTTGCTCATCAAATAGAACTTAAAGATTATAAGCATGATTTTGAGAAATTCGTTCAAAAGATAAATGATAAAACAAAATTAATTTATGTATGTAATCCAAACAATCCAACTGGAAATATAATGACAAAAGAGGATATTGACTATTTAGTAAAGAATACTCCAGAAGATGTAGTTTTAGTATTTGATGAAGCTTATTATGAGTATGCTATAAAGAATGATAAGTATCCAGACTCTTTAGAGATATTAAGAACAAGACCAAATACTATTATACTTAGAACATTCTCAAAGGTTTCAGGGATTGCATCTGTGAGAGTTGGATATTTACTTACATCAAGTGAAATAGCAAGTGCTATGAATAAGATGAAGATGGTATTTCATGTTAATAGATTAGCTCAAGCTGCAGGAATTGGAGCTTTAGATGATGCTAATCATATAGATAAAACTGTAAAGCTTAATTATGAGTGTATGGATATGATGGAAAAATATTTTGAAGAGAATGACATGGAGTATATAAAGTCTAATGCAAACTTTATATTCGTAAATGTTGGACTTGATTCAAAATTAGTATTTGAAGAATTACTTAAAAAAGGAATAATAATAAGACCAGGATATCTTTGGAATTGGAAAGACTGGTTAAGAGTAAGTACAGGAACTAAAGAGCAAACTCAAAAATTCATAGATGCATTACAAGAAGTATTAGAAGATAATAAAATACATGCTTAAATTAAGGGGGAAATTTATAATGAAAAAACTTATGACAGGTAATGAAGCTATTGCTAGAGGATTTTATGAAGCAGGTGGAAGTATAGCTTGTGCTTATCCGGGAACTCCATCTACTGAGGTTCTTGAAAATATAGCTTTATATAAAGATATATATTCTGAATGGGCTCCAAATGAAAAAGTAGCACTTGAAGTTGCTATAGGATCATCTATAGCAGGAGCTAGATCTTTAGCTGCTATGAAGCATGTTGGAGTTAACGTTGCAGCAGATCCTCTAATGACTTTTGCTTACACTGGTGTTAATGGAGGAATGGTATTAGTATCTGCAGATGATCCAGGAATGCATTCATCTCAAAATGAGCAGGACAATAGATATTATGCTAAATTTGCTAAAATCGCAATGATAGAGCCTAGTGATTCACAAGAGGCAAAGGATTTTATGAAGGATGCTATGGAAATATCAGAAAAATTTGATGTACCTGTTTTATATAGAGTTACAACTAGAGTATGTCATTCTAAAACTTTAGTTGAATTTGGAGAAAGAGAAGAAGTGGGAATAAAGCCTTATAATAAAAATATAGCTAAATTCGTTGCAACTCCAGGTAACGGTAGAAAGTTACATGTTGTAGTTGAAGATAAATTAAAGAAAATGGAAGAGTTCAGTAATGAAACTCATTTGAATAAAGTAGAGTGGAACGATAAAAAAGTGGGAGTTATAACTTCTGGTATATCTTATCAATATGCTAAAGAGGTATTTGGAGATAATGTTTCTTATCTTAAATTAGGATTTACTCATCCACTTCCATTTGGAAAAATAGAAGATTTTGCTAAACAAGTAGAAACTTTATATGTAATAGAAGAATTAGAACCTTATATAGAAGAACAATTAAAGGCTAGAGGAATTGACTGTATAGGAAAAGAGAAAATATCTAACCTAGGAGAATTAAATCCTGATATAATAGCAAGTTCTCTTTTAGGTACAGAAGGTGAAGTTGCAGCAGCTGTTGCAGAGCTTAAGGAAGATGTAATAGGTAGACCTCCAACATTATGTGCAGGATGTCCACATAGAGGATTCTTCTATACTTTATCTAAGAAAAAGAATGTAATGATTACAGGAGATATAGGATGTTATACTCTAGGTTCAGCAGAACCACTTAATGCTATGGATACATGTATTTGTATGGGAGCATCTATAAGTTCAGGTCATGGAGCTCAAAAAGCATTTAATTTCCATAATGTAGATAAGAGAGTAGTAAGTGTTATAGGAGATTCAACTTTCTTCCATACGGGAATATTAAGCTTAGTAGATGTTATGTACAATAAAGGGAACTCAATAACTGTAATATTAGATAATAGAATAACTGGTATGACAGGACACCAACAAAATCCAGGAACAGGATACACTTTAATGGGAGAAGAAACTAATCAAATAGATATCCCAAGCGTATGTAAGGCTATAGGGGTTAAGAATATAACTGTTGTAAATCCTCTTGATTTAAATGCTAATGAGGAAGCTTTAAACAAAGCTCTTGAATCTGATGAGCCATCAGTAATAATAACTCAATGGCCTTGTGCACTTAAGAAATTCTCTAAAGAAGATAAAGAAAGATTTGATTGTACACCTAAGTCTTATGAGGTTAAAGAAGATAAGTGTAAGCAGTGTAAGGTGTGCTTAAAATCAGGATGTCCAGCAATATCATTTGATGAGGTTGCTAAGATAGATAAAACTATGTGTGTTGGATGTAGTGTATGTGCTCAAGTATGTCCATTTGATGCTATAGAAAAGGTTGGTGAATAATATGTGTAATGTGAAAAATGTTTTATTAGTAGGAGTTGGAGGACAAGGAATAATACTAGCTTCAAAGGTATTATCAAGTGGATTAATAGATTCAGGCTATGATGTTAAAATGTCTGAGGTTCATGGTATGGCACAAAGAGGTGGAAGTGTTACAACTCAGGTAAGATACGGAGAAAAAGTATATTCACCTATAATAGGAAAAGGTCAAGCTGATATAATTGTTGCATTTGAAAGAGTAGAGGCTTTAAGATGGTTAGAGTATTTAAAGCCAGATGGAAAGATTGTAATAAATGATTATGCTATTCCATCAGCAACTGTTTTATCAGGAAAAGAAGCATATCCAGAAGATATAATTGAAAAGATAGAAGCAAAATATGACGATGTAACAGTTATAAATGCAGCTAATGAAGCTATAGAACTTGGAAATATAAAGGCTCAAAATATAATAATGCTTGGTGGACTTATTAAGTCACTAGGGATTGAAGATATAGATTGGGATAAGGCATTAAAAGATAATGTTAAAGAAAAATTCGTAGATTTAAACATGAAGGCTGTTAAAAAAGGTCTTGAAAGTGGATTAAAAGAAAAAGCATTATAGTAAGGCATTTATGTTTTGCTTTTTGAGTGCTCTTGTAGGGTATGTATTTGTGTTTTTGATTAAGGAAACTAATTGTAGGAATATATATTTCTACAATTAGTTTTTTTTTAGTGTCTGTGGGTTATCAAAAACTACCTACAAAAATACCGTGAATACAACGATATTTTGAATATAACTAAGCTTTTATCTTATTAATAATCTTAAAATTTACGAACTCCCTATGGTCAAACACGCAAATTTCTTAACAGATTATTAAACGCTAAAAACTAAGTTATATTAGTCAAAAATATCTAAAAATATTCACTAACATTTTTATAGGTAGTTTTAATGGTAATTCTTCTATATTAAAAACATTCAATCTTACCTCGGAATTTACCAACCACAAATTTTAGAAAAATCTTTGGAAGTATTGAAAAATAGAAGTTTACAAGGAATATTGTTTAGAGTTATAATTATATGTAAAGAGGCTGGTAAAAAAATAGAGAAATGTTGAAAAATCAATGGGTTTATAGAAATTAGTGATTTTAAGAATGGCTATTTTACTGTGCTTTAACCGTAACATGAGATGTATTTAAATTTGTTCTTAATAATTGTAACGTATCTATAATATCTCCTTTAACCGTAACATGAGATGTATTTAAATAGAATAACCCATTTAATAAAATCTAGCAATAATGGACTTTAACCGTAACATGAGATGTATTTAAATATTAAATCTTTGAAAGTTAATGGTGTAGCTCCTAAACTTTAACCGTAACATGAGATGTATTTAAATACGTCAAACTTTTTAATTACATAAATACCGAAACTACTTTAACCGTAACATGAGATGTATTTAAATTGGAATCTTTAGGAAAGAATGAAGATGGTAAATATACTTTAACCGTAACATGAGATGTATTTAAATACGGATACTCCTCTTTCTTTTATATCTTCTATAAGCTTTAACCGTAACATGAGATGTATTTAAATTCTATTCCACTCCTTCAAATAAAAAAAGCCCAAAGACTTTAACCGTAACATGAGATGTATTTAAATGTAAATTGCTTATTAGCTTCTTTTATAAATTCAAGACTTTAACCGTAACATGAGATGTATTTAAATTTTTTCATATCAACTATAGTGTCTTTTAAACTCGAACTTTAACCGTAACATGAGATGTATTTAAATTTATTTTCATAGGTTTTTACAATAAAATAAAAATCGCTTTAACCGTAACATGAGATGTATTTAAATATAATTTCCATATTATCACCCTCAAAATTGCAATAACTTTAACCGTAACATGAGATGTATTTAAATTTTGTTCCTTTTTTCTTTTTAGTATAAAACCATTCTTCTTTAACCGTAACATGAGATGTATTTAAATTAATAATAAAAGAACAGAAAATTTTACAATCTGTTCCTTTAACCGTAACATGAGATGTATTTAAATGTCTTTGATTTATTTAGTCCCCATGCATAACACATAGCTTTAACCGTAACATGAGATGTATTTAAATATTGAATACACAAACTTTAGGAAATAATGATTTTAGCTTTAACCGTAACATGAGATGTATTTAAATTCACAATAGAACCTACTAGCATAAATAATTTTTCTGCTTTAACCGTAACATGAGATGTATTTAAATTTGCGTGATCCGGAGGAATTAGAAAGAATGCTTTCCTTTAACCGTAACATGAGATGTATTTAAATTTTTTATCCCCCCTTTTCATTTCTTTTTCTTTATATCTTTAACCGTAACATGAGATGTATTTAAATAATTAGGGTTGAAATGAATAATGGATTTAACCCGTTCCTTTAACCGTAACATGAGATGTATTTAAATTTTTATTGATAGTAAAAAAGTGATTAGCTTAATAAAACTTTAACCGTAACATGAGATGTATTTAAATAAGGGTAACATATTGATAAGTATGAATGTATTCAATCTTTAACCGTAACATGAGATGTATTTAAATTGCCCGAATCAGCTGCAAGACCACGAGGGCCACCCTTTAACCGTAACATGAGATGTATTTAAATTACATTCACATTCTCCAAATACTTGCGAAAAAACTCTTTAACCGTAACATGAGATGTATTTAAATTTGTTAATTTAACTTTGTTAATACCTGTTTCTCTTTCCTTTAACCGTAACATGAGATGTATTTAAATTAGTCTAAAATCAATTTACCTTCTTTGCTTAGCCATCTTTAACCGTAACATGAGATGTATTTAAATTTGTAAATACTAACTTACACCTTATTGAATATGAGCTTTAACCGTAACATGAGATGTATTTAAATATTTTATAATATTTTTTAGAGATGAAGCTTTAAATCCTTTAACCGTAACATGAGATGTATTTAAATTTGCACTACTAAGAGTTATTTCTGCATTACTAAGATCTTTAACCGTAACATGAGATGTATTTAAATTCTATACCGAATAGTCCATTTAGTACACCTAAGACTTTAACCGTAACATGAGATGTATTTAAATATACCTTGGATTAGTAGAGAAGGACAAGAAGGATTCCTTTAACCGTAACATGAGATGTATTTAAATTACCTCTTTTACCACCCATAGGACAACCAATACATCCTTTAACCGTAACATGAGATGTATTTAAATGAATTATTTGTAGTGAAAGATTATAAATCTGAAATACTTTAACCGTAACATGAGATGTATTTAAATTGTTTATCCATATTTACCCCTCCTGAACTAAAATTTCTTTAACCGTAACATGAGATGTATTTAAATCTTTTCAGTTTGCTTGTTTGGTGTTGGGTTGTTACCTTTAACCGTAACATGAGATGTATTTAAATGAAAAAATAGGAGCTGAATTTGAATCTATAGGACACTTTAACCGTAACATGAGATGTATTTAAATCTAAATAATATTTTTGAATTACTTTCCCAACATCTCTTTAACCGTAACATGAGATGTATTTAAATTTAATGGACTTCCTGAAAAAAGTATAGCTCCTGTTGCTTTAACCGTAACATGAGATGTATTTAAATTAAGTATTGAGCTCCAAGCTTTTTGAACTATAAATGTCTTTAACCGTAACATGAGATGTATTTAAATCTTATTTCTTTATCTTGACTTATTTCTTTTATATAGCTTTAACCGTAACATGAGATGTATTTAAATTTGAATTACACCAAAATATTAAAGATTGTTTTCTTACTTTAACCGTAACATGAGATGTATTTAAATAGCATGAAGTTAGCTGATGTTCTTATAGATGAGGACTTTAACCGTAACATGAGATGTATTTAAATGAGATTTATTGAAACCAAAAGTGGGTGGAGAAAGTGCTTTAACCGTAACATGAGATGTATTTAAATCTGATACAACAGGATTTTACGATAAAGATAAAAACTTTAACCGTAACATGAGATGTATTTAAATGTAATCCAGAAGCTCCACTTTTTAGAACTATGACAACTTTAACCGTAACATGAGATGTATTTAAATTTCTTTTTTGTCTCTCTAATAAATGTTTTTCTAATCTTTAACCGTAACATGAGATGTATTTAAATAATAGAACTTTAAGTCTACGTTGGGCAACTCTAAGACTTTAACCGTAACATGAGATGTATTTAAATTCAAAAATGGTTAGAATTTTTTACGCAACATAGACTTTAACCGTAACATGAGATGTATTTAAATTTGATACTCAAATACAGATACAAAAACAAACATCTAACTTTAACCGTAACATGAGATGTATTTAAATGTATAATACTCAGCATTAGTTATAACTAGCCCTAAACTTTAACCGTAACATGAGATGTATTTAAATCACGATATCTATGATAACCATCAAGTATATCTACCACTTTAACCGTAACATGAGATGTATTTAAATTCTAGTATTAATATATAGTTACTAGCTTTAATTAGGCTTTAACCGTAACATGAGATGTATTTAAATTCTATACTTTCCTTAAAAGAAATCTGAACTCTTATCTTTAACCGTAACATGAGATGTATTTAAATCTTGATATACAACCGTAAGGTATAGGGAGCTTCTTTAACCGTAACATGAGATGTATTTAAATTTATTAGGAAGTTATCGAATTAGAATATCGAATAGTCTTTAACCGTAACATGAGATGTATTTAAATTTATATCTATGTTAGTTTTTAAATACTTTTGATTGTCTTTAACCGTAACATGAGATGTATTTAAATTGACAACAGTTTTAAATTCCACAAAATCACACCCTTCCTTTAACCGTAACATGAGATGTATTTAAATTATTTATACCTCCTACGTTAAAAATCTTATATTTTCTTTAACCGTAACATGAGATGTATTTAAATGAAAGCTGAGGATGCAGAAAATGAAAAAAAATTAGCAGAGCTTTAACCGTAACATGAGATGTATTTAAATCTAAATTATCAATTAAAGGATGAGGTTAAGACTCTTTAACCGTAACATGAGATGTATTTAAATGGTAAAATCAAATTTATATTATATGTATGTAATGCTCTTTAACCGTAACATGAGATGTATTTAAATAATGTATTTATAGTTGTGTCACTTTCATACAAAGCAACTTTAACCGTAACATGAGATGTATTTAAATTTTCTAGTTGATTCAATTTCATCTAATAAAACTTTACTTTAACCGTAACATGAGATGTATTTAAATGAAGTTATACAATCAATAAACATTTTTTTATTATCTCTTTAACCGTAACATGAGATGTATTTAAATCTATGTACATTCTCTAATTTCGATGGAGGAGTTATACTTTAACCGTAACATGAGATGTATTTAAATTCTTGTACTAATGCTTTAGCTGCTACATTAGCATAACTTAATCGCAACATGAGATACATTAAATATCCTAATGGAAAACAGGTAGAAATACCTGTTTTTCTGTTGTTTATTTTTACAATTAAAGGTATTATATACATATAATTCATTTGGAGCTGATTACATGAGCAAACTTAGCAATTGTATTAAAATGTTAATTCTTTTAAAAAACAATGGAAAAATGAGTATTCAAGAATTATCAAAGAGATTAGAAGTTAAAGAAAGACAGATTAGAGAATATAAGTATGAACTTGAGAAGGCTGGTATATTTATAGAAAGTAACAGAGGAAAATACGGAGGATATTTCATTCCAAAAGATACATTTATACCTTATCCTAATTTAAAAAATGAAGAGTATACATCTTTATTATTAGGTAAAGAGTTATTAAAACAAGATAATAATTTTATGCTATTAGATGAATATTCAATGGCAGTAGATAAAGTTGGTGCTGCTATGAAGGATAAAGAAGTAACTGATTTAAGTTATAATATATTAAATAATTCAAGACCTAATATTAATATAGAAAAAGAAAAAGATAAGTATTTAAAAATAAGCGAGAGTTTATTGTCTAGAAAAAAAATAAGAATAACATATTTTTCTTTAAAGGCAGAGAAAAGCATAAGGATAGTAAGACCTTATTCTTTATTTTTATACAAAGGGTTTTGGTATTTAATAGGATATTGTGAGCTTAGAAATAGTATTAGGGACTTTAAATTATCTAGAATAAAGGATTATGAAATAATAGATGAGGAATATAAGATACCTTGTGATTTTAGTCTTACAGAATATACAGGAAAGAGTGGAATATTTAATAGCAAACAATATGATATAAAGCTTAGGATATATCCTCCTATGTCTATTATAGTTGAAGAAAGAATATGGGCAAGTAATCAAAGTATTGTACAAAATGAAGATAAGTCGATTATATTTACAGCTAGTATGGGTATTGATCCTGAGCTCAGAAGCTGGATAATGAGTATGGGGAGTTGTGCTGAGGTTTTAGAACCGGAACATTTAAGAGAATATATTAAAGATGAGATAAAAAAAATGAAAAATTTGTATTAAGTTTATCATGTTACAGATATAGTGCCGGAATAGACATTATAATTATATTTATAATACAAATTATGGATCAGAAATGAGGTGTAAGCTTGATTTATTATGAGTTAAAGATAGCATGTTTACTAAAGAAAAATCTATATTACACAGAAACAAATGAATTTATAGGAAATAAAATAAACAAATCTATGCTTTTAGATGATGATTTAAAGAAAGAACATAAGAAAAATGAATATAAGATGTATTGCTTTAATTCTTTTTTTCCTATTGAAAAAGATAAGACATATTCTTCTGGAAAGGTATATATGTTTAAACTTAGAAGTTTGGACAAGTTATTTATAGATAAAATCAAGATATGTCTTAAAAAGTTAAAAGATAATGATATTGATATATTGGCTATAGAAAAAAGAAAAGTTAATATGAATGACTTTAAAGAGTTTCATACTATCACACCTGTAATAGTTACTGTAGATAATAAGCCTTGGATTAAAGAAAATGGCGATTTAGAAGTGTTTATAAGCAGATTGCAAAATAATTTAATTAAAAAATATAAGAAGTTCTTTAATGAAGAATTAGAATTAGAAGAGTATTTTATAGAAAAGTTTACTATGGGCAAAAAACCATTAGCTTGTAAATACAAAGGAAAAAGTATGCTTGGGTATAAAATAAAATTTAAAATAAATGATGATGAAGTTTCTAAAAAACTGGCATATATAGCACTGGCAGCTGGATTAGGAGAAAAAAACTCATCGTTAGGCGCAGGATTTTGCTGCATTAAGGGGTGATATTATTGGGAGAGATAACTAAGGTTTTTAAAACAAAGGATTTCTTTTATAATAATGGACTAGTTAATATTAGACAAATTCTAAAAGGTAAAATAGAAGGTTTAGAGATAAAGATATATAAAGATAGATTAGAGTTGATATTGGACAAAAATCAAGAAGATGAGATTTTTAAGAAAATATTTTCGTATATAATAAAAGAATTAAATATAGTACATAGAACAGATAATAAAAGGATTTATTACTATGAGGAAAATAAAAAATTTGTATATGATTATAAATTTAATGTTAAAGATGCTGCTAGTGCAAATGATATAAAGTATACATATTCCTATATAACTCCTAAAGAATTAGGAAAATCAGTGGAACAAATATATATAGATTGCAACGAATTTTGTGAAAAAAATAACGTTGACATTAAAGAATGCAATAACTTATTGAAAAAAGGTAACAACTTTAAAGAAGAAAATAAATGCAAAATTCCTAAATATATAACATTAGAAGAAGCTGTGAATAATTATTCTAATTATTATTTTCAAAAAGAAAAATTAAAATTTGATTCAAAAGTACACACATTTAAAGGTGGAGACAAGTATTTCAATGATATGTTAGATGATAAAGAATATATTGATAAATGGGATATGCTTGTTTACTTTTATGGGGTCAAATCTAAAAAATTCTATAATAGAAAAGATAAGGATAATACATTTGTAATATATCCTAATTCAAATAATTTAAAAACACTTTTAAGTTTAAAAAAGAATTTAAACATATCTGAGCAAAATTCAAAAACAGAAAAAGATGGGGAAATTATAGAATTTCAAACTAACATGAATATGTTTGAAATGTTTAAGCAAGATGGTGTGAAAAATCATTATATTCATTTGAGTACAACAGAAGAAGAATTTAGACTAAAGAGCTTACTTTATATATTTTCTTATATAAACTCTCTAGAAATCAAGGACTATGAAGAAGATGTTGATAAAACGAGAAAAAAATTATTTGAAGATATAAAAAACATTAATTTTATTACATATGTAGATGCTAAGTTGAAATCATCTTTGACTGAGTATACTAAAGCTTATATGTTATTTGATTTTTTCGATAAGTTAAAAAAATATGATGAAGAGGGATGTTTATATAAGTATGTATTTAGACTTATATCATCGTTTTCTCAAAATGACAGTAAAGAAAAAGATAAAGGAAAGACAAGTACGAAGCAATTTTGTGATAACTTAATGTCATTTAAAGATTTAAGAAAAGCATATTATAATTTAAGCTTTAATCTATTAAAATATAAAATTGGATCATTAGGAAAAGAAATATATTCGTTCGAATGTGAGTATTTGAAATTCTTAAGAAGGGGTGATAAAACAATGAATTTACATGAAAAAGGAAAGCTAATGGGAGACGAAATAGGAAAAATATGTGCAAATCTAGATAGTAAAGACTTTCTGTATAGACTTAGAAATATAAAAAATCATAATCAATTTGTAGGGTATTTATCAAGTATGAGTTTTGAAATACTTAAAAAAAGCAGCATAGTTTATTGCAGTGGAGATTTTAAAAACACACTTGATGAAGTATTAAATTATTTAAGTGATAATAATGATGATTGGGAAGTAATAAGAGACTATATGGCTATATATGCTATTAATAAATATCAATCTGTAAATTATGCTAAAAATAAAGGGGATAAATAGGAGGTTTATTATATGGAATTTTTAAATATAAATTATATATCAAAGGTTAATTTGGCATCATTAAATGGATCAGAAGGGATGGGAGGAAATATAACTCCTATAAAAAAAGTAAGTGATTACGAGGGTAATGAATTTGTATACATATCAGGACAAGCTATAAGAAGATATTTAAAGGAAACTTTAAGAGAACTTGGTCAAAAAATCTCGCTTGTAGATGAAGATGGAAGTCCTCACTTTGGAGATTATCATGAGCAAGTATTTAAAAAAGGAAAATTTAATGATAAAAAAGTAATGTTTGAAAATTTTATTGATATGGATTTATTTGGATATATGTTTCCTAATGCGGGTAGAAGATGGTCTGTTGTAAAAGTAGCTCCAATGTTATCACTTTTACCATACAAAGGAGAATATGATTATTTAACTAGAAAACAAAAAGTAGAAGATGAAAGTAAAAAAAGTGGAAATATAGTTCAAGTTGAAATAGATACGTTAAATTATATGAGAGGAAATATAGTTGTTGATTTAGACAAAGTAGGTAAAGATATAAATGAATATACATATGATGAAATTTCAATGATAGAAGATGAAAAAATAAATGAGAGAATAAATGTATTTATAGACTCTGTAAAATATCTAAATGGAGGAGCTAAGCAAAGTAGAAATTTAGAAGATATATCACCTAAATTTGTAGTAGTTTTAAATCAAAAAGTTGGTAATCCATTTTTATTAAATACTTTAAGTGTAGATAAAAATAGAAATTTAAATGTAGATGTGATAATAGAAGAACTTAAAAATAATGAAAATGTAATTAATAATGTGAAGATAGGAATAGATAAGAATATATTTAAGAACTATGAAGAGGTAGTTAGAAAATTTGTTGAGGAAGGATATGAAGTGTTAGGTGTAAATAAAGCTCTTGATAGCTTGAAAAAGGGTGATAAGTAATGCAAGTTATAAAATTTAAGGTGGAAGGTATTCTGAATTCATTTAGAGTACCTTTCTTCAGAACATATCATAAAACTTTTTTAGCACCACCTAAGACCACGATAATAGGAATGATCGCTAATATAATGAAAAAATCTGAACAGTGGTATTATGATACATTGAAGAATGATATATTTGAGGTCTCTGTTGTTATAGATAAAATAGAAGGAAAAACTAAAGATTTATGGGGATATAAAAATCTTAAGACAGGAAACAGAGGAAGAAGTGTTGTAAGAAGAGACAAGCTTTATAAATCAGTATATACAATATATTTAAAAATAAATAAGAATAATACAGAAAATAAAAATATAAATAATGAAATTTTAGATGCTCTTAAAAATCCTAAATCAGTACCAGCATTGGGATTAGATGATGAGATAGTAAGAATATACAATATTGAGAAATTAGATTTGAAAAAAAGTAAACATAATATAATAAACTCTGTGTTTATAGGTGATGGAATTGATTATAGCGTAAAAATAGATGGTGATGAAGATATACAACTTCCAACTTCAAATATTTCTCCATTAAAATATTCTGTTGATGTAAAGAATGGAACAAGAACGAAAAGAGAAATAATAAAAGAAGGAAATCAAGTTGAGTATATAAATTGTAAAGTGGAAATTAAAAGTGATATGGATATATATGAAGATGGATTCAATAAGGTGGTGTTTTATTAATGGTAATCGCCAAGAAAAAACAGCTTGATAATGAAAACTTTGAATATCAAAGTTTAGAGGGACACACTAATAGTGTCCTTTCTTTTACCTTAGATTTAATAGAAGATAAGGACTTAAAAAAAATAGAAAAATTAACAGGGATTAATCAAGAAAAAATAAGAGATTTACTTTTCTTTTCTGCTTTCTTCCATGACATAGGAAAAGCAACAGATGAATTTCAAAAATACATAAATGGAGATATAAAAAAATCTTATCACTCTCTTTATTCTAGTAATATAGCAAGTAAGATTGAAGATTTTTCATTCGATTTCATAGATGATGAAGATGAAGAAGAGAGTATAAATCTATTATTTTTAATTACTCTTACTCATCATTCGGTATTTAAGAAAAATACAGGTTTTTTAGGAGTGGAAAATGAAATCCAATATGAGCATAATTTTTTACCAGAGGCAGAAAAATTCTTCTATGAATATAAAAATTGGTATGAAAAGTTTTTGGATAAAGAATGTAAGTATAAATTTGAGTACAAATCTGTTCAAAGAAAAACATTAGGAAGTAAAATAAAAGCCACTATTAATAAGCTGAGTTATATGGATAATAGTGATTTAGAGAAAATAAGAATATTATACTCGTATGTATTAGGAATAATTAATATTGCTGATTGGAGGGCATCAGCACAATTTGATGGAACTAATTTGAATCTCGAATTTGAAAATGTATTTGATGAAAAACAATTATGCAATAAATTACAAGAGTCATTGAAAATTAAAAAATTTACTCCAAGAGGATTTCAAAAAGAATTAGCATCATGCAAGGGAAATGTTCTTGTTGAAGTGCCTACAGGATCAGGAAAAACTGAAGGATCTTATTTTTGGTCAATGAATAATATTAGTAACAAAAAAGATAAGGTTATATATACTCTTCCTACACAAACAACTTCAAATAAACTATTTGATAGAGTAGATTCTGTATTTAACAATACAGGATTAGTACATTCATCGGCTACTATATATTTAGAAGAATATGCATTAGAAACAGGTAAAGATATAGATAAGTCTTTTGCTTCAGAACTTTTATTTAGTAAAACCTTTAATAATCCATTTACTGTTGGAACTATTGATGGACTTTTAAAAAATTTTTTAAATATAGGAAGATATAATATAGTTACTTTTAATTTTTTGAAATCTGTAGTAATAATAGATGAAGTTCATTCTTATGATTTTAAAATGATGGGATTTATGAAACAGTTTTTAAAACTCTGTAATAAATATCAAGTTCCTGTATGCTTGATGAGTGCATCTATACCAAATGCTATAAAAAAAATGATTGATATAGATGATGAGAATAGATATCCGATTATAACACAAGAAAATTTATTTAATGATGATCCTAATTATATTTATAAAATAGATAAAAAAATAGAAGAGGATATAGACAAAATAGAAAAAGATTATAAAAATGGAAAGAATGTATTGGTTATACGAAATACTGTTAAAAAATCAAAAGAAGTGTATGACTTGTTGAAGAATATAGTTGGAAAAGAAAATATAGTTTTATATAATTCTGCATTTAAAAAATGTGATAGAGTGAGAAAAGAAAAAGAAATAATGGATAGATTAAAAAGCGAAGAAAACTTTATACTTGTAGCTACACAGGTTGTAGAGGTATCTTTAGATATAGACTTTGACATAATGTATACAGATTTAGCTCCAATAGATTCTTTAATACAAAGATTTGGTAGAGTAAATAGAAAAAAATCAGATAATAAAGGAATCATATACATATATAAGGATGTTGAAAGAAAACCTTATGTAGAAGGTTTACTTGAAATAACATATGAAACTATAAATGAGGGTCTTTATAAGATATGTGAATATAACAAATGGCTTAATATTGTATACGATGCAATTATCAAAGATAAAGAGATACAAAACCAAATTCAGGATAATTTTAGTAAAGGAGAAAAAGCATTTGATATAATGCTAAAGGAAAATCTAGGGATAAGTAAAAGTGAAGATATTTATAATTTAAGAGATATTAAATTCTCTAAAAAAGATTATATATTACATGAAGATTATAATAATGGGATAACAGGCGAAAAAAGAACAGATTATAATTATACTATTTCACTAGGTGCTTACTTAAGCAAAAGTGAGTATCGAGTATTTGAAAAAAATATTGAAGAAAAAAGATATTATGATGTATTAGAAATACCTTATTCTTATGAGGAAGGCATAGATTTATCTAAAGACAGCATGTGTAGCCCAATAATAGATATATAAACAAATACAGGGGGCTTATTTATGAAAATAGGAGGAACTATCATAAACTATTACTTCCACTGCAAACGTCAATGCTGGCTTTTTTCAAATAGAATAAATCTAGAAGATAATAGTGAAGATGTACATATTGGAAGAGTGATTCATGAAATCAAAAGTGAGAAAAATAAAAAGTCAGAGATATCTATAGATAATGTCAAGATAGATAAAATAACTGATGATTATTTGGTAGAAATAAAAAAATCAGATTCAGATATAGAAGCAGCTAAATGGCAAACTCTATTTTATCTGAAAAAATTAAAAGATAAAGGAATATACAAAAAAGGAAAGCTTGAGTTTGATGAAAAAAACAAACAAGATAAGAAAATAATTTATTTAGAATTAACAGATGAAATTGAAAATCAACTCGAAGATTTAATAAATAATATAGAAAATTTGATAAAAAATGATAAAATACCAAATTCAGAGAATGATAAAAAATGCAAGAAATGTGCTTACTATGAGTACTGCTATATATAATACTTATGATAAAGAAGGTGTATTATGAGAAATAGTACAAGATATATAATGAGTGTTGGAGAATTAAAAAGAAAGGATAATTCAATTAGTTTTAGAAATGAGAAAGGAAATTTTTATATACCTATAGAGTCTACTAAAGAGATATATTGTTTAAATGAAGTATCTATAAATACGAAACTACTAGACTTCATATCAAGAGCAGGTATAACTATTCATTTCTTCAATTATTATGGTCATTATAGTGGCAGTTTTTATCCAAAAGAACAGCTTATAAGTGGTAAATTAACTATCAATCAGGCAAAGACATACACTGAAAAAAGAGAGATTATAGCAAAATCAATAGTTCAAGGTATTGCAGATAATATATATGAAGTATTATATCATTATTATAAACATGATAAAAAAGATGTAAAACTTACTTTAGATTGGATAAAACAAGATATTCCTAGATATCTTGAAAATGAGAATATTAATATAAAACAAATACTGAGTGTTGAAGGTGAATTGTGGCAGAGGTTTTATAGCTGTTTTAAATATTTCTTACCTGAAACATTTGTATTTAATAAAAGAGTCAAAAGACCTCCAGATAATCCTATGAATGCACTCATATCCTTTGGGAATTCTATTCTTTATTCAAAAACAGTATCTCAAATATATAACACACATTTAAATCAGAGCATAAGTTTTTTACACGAACCTTCAGAAGGAAGATTTTCTTTGAGCCTAGATTTGTGTGAAGTATTTAAGCCCGTTATAGTGTATAAGACTATATTTGAACTTGTAAACAATAGAAAAATACAAGTTGGTAAGCATTTTGACAAAGAATTAAATTATTGCTTGTTAAATAGTGCTGGTAAAAAGATATTTATAGAAGCTATTGAAAAAAGATTTGAAAGTGTTTTTTATCATTCAAGATTAAAAAGAAAAGTAAGTTATAAAACAGCTATTAAATTAGATGGATATAAATTGATCAAGTTTATAATGGAGGACAAAGAGTTTAGACCATTCAGCATTAAGGAGATGGTTTAGTATGGGCAAAAACTATAATTACAATTATGCTTTTGTATTTTATGATGTTGGAGAAAAAAGAGTGAATAAGGTTTTTAAGGTTTGTAAGAAATATTTTCACCATCATCAAAACTCTGTATTTAGAGGGCCGATAACACCTTCTAACTTAATAAAATTTAGAGAAGATTTGAATAAAGTTATAGATAAATCCAATGATTTTATATCTATAATAAAGCTTATGAACAAAGAAAGTTTTGATGAGGAAACAATAGGAGTAAAGAAAAAAGATACAGAATCACTAATATTTTAGTTTACCAACCTCGATTTCGAGTGGAATGTTTGAAAGTATTGAAAACTACAGGTTTACAAGGTGTATATTGTAGAGTTATAATTGTATGAGAAGAGGCTGGTAAAAAAACAGATAAATGTTGAAATATCAAGTGTTTTATATGAAATGACGATTTTAAGAATGGCTATTTTACTGTGATTTAACCGTAACATGAGATGTATTTAAATATTTTAGCATTAACTTCTATTATTTGCTCTTGATTAATTTAACCGTAACATGAGATGTATTTAAATTTTTTTCTCTAACATCTAAGGCAGAATATAACCTCTATTTAACCGTAACATGAGATGTATTTAAATAAAGATGAATAAAGATTCTAGGAGTCGCAAATGGCAATTTAACCGTAACATGAGATGTATTTAAATTCTTGTATAAACTTAGTTTTAAAAAGAGGTCGTATATTTAACCGTAACATGAGATGTATTTAAATTTTCCTGCGATTGCAAGTCATGTGACTTCTTATGCAATTTAACCGTAACATGAGATGTATTTAAATTATTAAGCATCTTAGAAAATCACCAGAGTTAGCACTATTTAACCGTAACATGAGATGTATTTAAATGAAAGTGACAAAATAGATACTATTTCAAAAAACATTATTTAACCGTAACATGAGATGTATTTAAATTTGTTTCAAAAAATTTATTAAGACTAGAGAACTTTCATTTAACCGTAACATGAGATGTATTTAAATTCTTTTGACTTGTGATCCTGTTCCTAAAGTTATAAAATTTAACCGTAACATGAGATGTATTTAAATTTCGTATCTATATCTACAATCATTTTTTCTATGTACATTTAACCGTAACATGAGATGTATTTAAATTCCTTTGTTATTATATTTACTTTATATGGTAAGGTAAATTTAACCGTAACATGAGATGTATTTAAATACATTTCTTTAAATGCAGGAGCAAATTCGACTATACATTTAACCGTAACATGAGATGTATTTAAATTTAGCAATAGCAATTTCAACAATTTCCATATTATTATTTAACCGTAACATGAGATGTATTTAAATCTAAAATGGATTCTAAGAAAAATTATGCATAAAGAATTTAACCGTAACATGAGATGTATTTAAATATGTATACTTGGGGTGTAGAAAAATTAAATGGATTGATTTAACCGTAACATGAGATGTATTTAAATTCTAATGTTGATGTAGGTATTCAATCTAATTCGGGAATTTAACCGTAACATGAGATGTATTTAAATTAAGATTTAATAGAATAGTTTTTTCCCTCATATCTTATTTAACCGTAACATGAGATGTATTTAAATGCTCTTTTATCTTGGGGTTTAGGCTTAATTCTTGAATTTAACCGTAACATGAGATGTATTTAAATTTGGGTAAGTACTCAAAGGAATGATAGACAAGATAAATTTAACCGTAACATGAGATGTATTTAAATTTCCCCTTAACCCCCTTAGTTTTCCTCAACATTTAATTTAACCGTAACATGAGATGTATTTAAATTATTGCTTTAATAATTCATACATCCTTATACTGTATATTTAACCGTAACATGAGATGTATTTAAATCATATAAAAGATGTTAAATCTAAGTATTTAGATGGAGATTTAACCGTAACATGAGATGTATTTAAATTCTTTCCAGAGGAAATCTAATCCATCAAGTACTATCATTTAACCGTAACATGAGATGTATTTAAATGAAGGAGATAGTTAAAAAATGAAAAGAATAGATGTATTTAACCATAACATGAGATGTATTTAAATTACGCTCTAAACTTGACATTTATATTCCTCACTTTTTTTAGACTTATATTTTAATTTATCCTTGATTCGGTAGGATGGGCCAGCTATATTAAATAAATATGAGTGGTGTAAAAGTCTATCTAAAATAGATTATGATTATCTTTAATATTTAACTTTTTATCGATTATTTGATGCACTGTTATGATTTTGCTGTTATAATAAATTTGAAGATTGTTGTTTTTGATTATTCTTCCTACTTTTATTTCTTGTCTTAGATGGTGTGAATCCATTTAATGCCTTTGCTAACTTTGTAATGTTTGGTTTCATTATTAATCCTTTCTTATATGATTTTGATAGCAGCCTTAAATCTTCTAATGTGTTTATAAAATTATAATTTATACTTATTTGCATTATCTTCACCTCAAAATAAGTATATAAAAAAAGAGCTTCTAAGTGGGGAAACTTTCGTGCTCTTTTTCGGGTATCTCTATATTATAATTTATACCTCTAATGAGGACTAAGTTGCTATTTTTATTATACTTAGGTAGTACTCCAATCTTCACACATACGTCCTACACCCATGAAATTAACTGGATAGAATAAATTTGAATCTGCATATTTTTTGTTTGATTGTTTCTGAAAATTACTGTTGCAAGTCTTAATGTTATTATTAACCTTTTCAAATTTTGTAACCCCTGCTTTTTTTTCATCATTAAATTTTACTTGTTTGTTATACATGTTTTTACCTCCTTTATTTTTATAAAAATATTATTTTTCTTATATAAAAAAAGAAAGCTCTTTACGAGCTTTCTTTATTATGCTTAAAAAATAGAAACTAACATCGCATAAATATATATGAAGAAATAATTGCAGACATATAATATCATAGATATACGCCGTACAACAATTTATCCTTCTTCACAAGAACTGAGCTCATATTAAAAAGATATATTAAATTTTTATTGAAGAATAAGATAGCTTTAACAATGATATTAATAATGACATCAATAATGCCGTTAATAATGACGTTATTAAGTATAATTCTAATAATAAATGATTGCTCTAAGAATCTTTTTAGTATGAGTATAGTCATGATCAAATTTCCTCCTTTTATAATTTGTTTACTAACCTTCACTTATATAAGCTTTAAGTATACAAAAAAGATTTATACTATGAAAGCCCTCTGGTTAACATAAATTATCTTAATATCTAATTTAAATTGTGAATGATTTTGAATTTTGAATTTGTTTTTAGAAAATTCATATTCTTCAGAAAATTACCTTAATGTATAATAACATTCAAATTCCGACATGTCAATAGTTTTTATGAAAAAATTGTTTTTTTGGAGAACTACTAAAATGGTTACGGTGTAAATAGTAAGATGATTATTTTTTAAAAAGAATTTATGTACTTTAGCTCTTTTTGAAAATTTATTATTTTAACTTAATTATTTTCAAGTCAGATAAATATATATTTCAACTGCGATTAGAAAAATTTTACATGTTTAAAATAGAAATATATGAAATACCTCTACATTTATTTAGACTATAGCCTAAAGCAACAAATCTGTAGACTATGGCTATACTAGAGTTAAAAAGAAATATATTTTATAAGCTAAAACAAGAATGGGATCAAGAGTGTAGGTATACCAATTAGATAATTCTTTTTTTTTGTTGTTTAGATGCGATTCATTTTATGGTAAGATAAGAAGTGACATTAAGTAAAAATAATGGAAGGTATAGAATAATATGTTTCTGTAGCTCAGTAGGATAGAGCAACTGCCTCCTAAGCAGTAGGTCGTGGGTTCGATTCCCGCCGGGAACACCATTTAAGGAATGATGAAGTCTTGCAAAGATAATTTGCAAGGCTTTATTATATTTATTTATAAGATATATAGTAACACATTTGGAATTTATATGTAATTGATTGGGAATTTGTCATATTTAAAATATACTAATGATATCGATATACTTACAGGGTAGTTAGTTAAATTAAGAGAAAATAGATATGGTTTTAAAATTTAAATAATATTCCAAAATATTCTAAAATATAGTTATTATTGAGTGCTCAAATAAATTAAATAGGGGGATTGTATAATGAAAATTCAAAAAATAATTGGATTATTTATTATTGCAATGAGTATTTTGACTATAAGTTTACAAAGATCTTTAGGAAATCTAGCAAGATATGTAGATCAAACCACGGGTAAATATTGGAGTGATGCTTATGCATATAAATATATGCCTATTAATTCTTATGTGTTTTTTTGGATATGTTTAGCTATAGGTATATATTTAATTGTAAAAAAGGATTGAGAGATAGTTAATACTAAATTAATGTTTAATTTATATTCACTATTGGCAAAATAAAATATATTAAAGACTATATACCATGAAAATTGGGGTTGTCCATTAGGTGGAGAAGTTACCTATGAGGTAAGTGGAATATGTAATTCTGTATTTTTGATTCTAATAAATGGACAGAAATTGCTTTAGACATTGTTAAAGAGTTAAAGTTATATTATGAACAGTCAAGTTGTAGCGTAGAATTTTGTGAGTGTGAGTTTTATTACTTAACTTAATAATATATACTTTTAGATATATTAATAGTAGAATAAGATATATTAAAGCTACGGGAGTTGATATTATGATGAGTGGATTTATATTTGCGTTGGTTGGAGTCATAAGTATTGCTTATGCTTTTTCTGTTAAAAAGTCTGAAAGAAGACAAAAGAAGCTTTTAGAAGTTTTGAAGAAAAATGATAATGGTGAAATTATATTTGGAAGTAAGAAATTTAAGAGTGAGGAAGGGTATTTTACTTATCAGTTCTACAGTTATTTAAACTCTGGAATATTTGCATTAATATATGGATTTGCAGTTAATACTTTTGATTTATATAGTAAAGGTATATGGGTATTTTTATCTTTTGTAATTCTTATATATATAAATCAATTAATTTATAAAAAATATAAAGACATGTAGTTTGAATCTTTCTTGGATAATCCAAGGAAGATTTTTTTTTACTTAAAACAGTTAATGAATTAATCAAAAAGTAGAATCATATACATATATAGAGCAAGTCAGTTTACAAGGGGGTAAGTTAGATGGATGATAGTAAAAAAATGAAACTTGCTGATATTTTGGCATCTAAGGGGTTGTCAATTAATTATCAGTATGGAGGAAGTGCTCCAGATGAGATGGTCGATAGAGAAGTGCAAAAAGAACCAACTCCAAGAGCTAAGAGGTTAAGAGATATATTTTATAATACATTATCAACTGCTAATATGGAGTTTCCTTATTGGTACAACCGTAAGTTTAATGAACTTGAAGGTGAGATTACAGTAGTTAGAAGAGCTCTTGCTTTAAAAGAGGCTTTTTCAAGACTTACACCAAATATTATTCCTGGTGAAAAGCTTGTTATGCAAAAGACTTATAACTATAGGGGATCTTTTCCTATGCCATGGCTTTCCGAAAGCTTCTTCGTAGCAAAAGAAAGTGAACTATACAAAGCAGCTCTTGAAACAGGTAGTGCAAGTGCTGGCGAGTTAAGTGAATTCGGACATGGTGGAGGAAATGTTACAAAGAGCTTTGGAAATGTAGTTTCTATTGCTGGTAAGTTTGGAATGAGAAAAGAAGAAATTCCTGTTCTCTTAAAAGTTGCGAATGAGTGGGTAGGAAGATCAGTTGAAGATTTAGGACATAAATACGAAAAGATGGTTCCAGACTATACAGTTAAAGAAAATATAATGAGAAGTTTGGTTTGTATGTTTGATTCAGGATTTACTCTACCTCAAGGAAGAGAAGTAATAAACTACTATTATCCTCTTCAATATGGATTTGACAAACTTATAGAAATGGCTAAGGAATGTAAGGATGAGGTTGCTGGAAATGCTGATGGAGATGGAGTAGTAGGAATGGACAGACTTTATTTCTATGATGCTGTAATCCATGCTATAGAGGGTATTCAAAATTGGATATTAAATTATTCAAAACATGCAAGAAGACTTGAAAAAATAGCTAAGAATGAAGTAGATAAAAAAGAATATAAAGAGATAGCTGATTGCTTAGAAAACATAGCTCATAAAAAGCCAGCTACATTCAGAGAAGCACTTCAATTATCATATACTCTACATATTTCAGTTTTAAATGAAGATGCTATATCTGGATTATCAATAGGAAGATTAGGTCAAGTACTATATCCTTGGTATGAACAAGATATTGAATCAGGAAAAATAACTAAGGAAGAAGTATTAGAACTTTTAGAATTATATAGAATAAAAATTACATGTATAGACTGCTTTGCATCAACAGGAGTTGTTGGAGGAGTTTTATCAGGAAACACATTTAACAACTTAAGTTTAGGTGGACTTACTCCTGATGGACAGTCTGCTACTAACGATTTAGAAATGTTAATAGTTGAAGCTGGTATAACATGCTCAACACCTCAGCCTACTTTATCAGTTCTTTATGATGAGAAACTTCCAGAGAAGTTCTTATTAAAATGTGTAGAATGTGATAAAACTGGTGCAGGATATCCAGCATGGATGAACAATAGAGGTGGAATAGAATTCATGATGAATCAATATTCATCTGAGGGAATGACTATTGAAGAAGCTAGATCTTTTGCAATAGGAGGATGTCTTGAAACATCGCCAGGATGTTGGAAAGAACTAGATTTAAACGGTAAGAAATATAAAATACCTGGAGGAGCAGGTCAACCTACAAGTGTTGGAGTTCACTTTATAGCAAATCCTAAGGTGTTGGAATTAGTACTTACTAATGGAATAGATAAAAGAACAGGAATCAAAGTATTTGAGCCTCATAATAGAAAACTTGAAACTTATGAAGAATTAGTTGATACATTTAAGATGTATTATGAAAAAGCAGTTGATGTTTTAGCTAAAACTAACAATGTTCAACATGATATATGGCGTAAGCAAAATATGTCTGTTGTGAACTCTTTCTTAAAACCAGATTGTCTAGCTAAAGGACAGCATATAGGTAATATGGGATATAGATACAATGCTACATTTAATGTTGAGAGTTGTGGAACTGTAACTATGGTAAACTCATTAGCTGGAATCAAAAAGATAGTATATGATGATAAGAAGTTTACGCTTGAACAGTTAACAGATGCTATGACGAATAACTTTGGATTTAGAAATGCTCTTGAAACAAGAAATTTCTCAATGATGGATCAAGAAAAAGTAGATACTAGTGGAAAATATGATGATATATACGGAGAATGCTTAATGGCTCCTAAGTATGGTAATGACAACCCTTATGCAGATAGTATACTCAAGGGATATGAAGATTGGTTCTGTGAAATGTCAAAGACTGCAATATCACTTTATGCAAAACCTATGTATGCTTGTCAAATATCAGTTTCAACTCATGGAGCACAAGGTGCTGCAACTCTTGCTACAGCAGATGGAAGACTTGCAGGAACAACATATTCAGATGGTTCAATGTCTGCTTATCCTGGAACTGATAAAAATGGACCTTATGCTTTATTTGAATCAGCTACAGTTTGGGATCATTCAAATTCTCAAAACTCTCAGATGAATATGAAGATACATCCAAGTGCATTAAGAGGAGAGCAGGGAACTAAGCATTTATTAGATCTAACACGTTCATATATGAGAAAAGGAGGATTTCATATACAATACAATATAGTCGACTCTAAAGTATTAAGAGATGCACAAGAAAATCCTGATAATTACAGAGATCTTATGGTAAGAGTTGCAGGATTTACACAATACTGGTGTGAAATAGGTAAGCCTATTCAAGATGAAGTTATTTCAAGAACAGAATATGAAGGAGTGTAGAGATTATGTTAAAACACAATGATTGTTTGAATTTTTCACCTATGGATGCTGCAAAGGGAATTTGCAGAATTACAGGAAATATGATTAATATAGATTCTGATGTATGTGAAGCATTTGAACTATGTCCTAAATGTAGAAATTGTTCTCACTTTAAAAACTCTGATAAAGATGAACTGGGAATGTGCACAGGTCTTGATAAAGACAATTGGACATATGGAGATTTAAATGCTGTAACATGTAATTCACATGAGTTAAAAAAATAATATAGCAAATAGGGCATATGAAAATAAATAACAAGTTAAATAATTATTTTCATATGCCTAAATTGGAAGGATTGATATTGAATGCTAGAGAGCAGAGTAAGTGAAAAGGAAGCAAAACACCTAGGGTACATGGTAGTTCTTGCATCTTGGCTTGCAGTATTTTGTTTGTTTGGTTATAGAGCTACTTTTTCTGTACTTCAAGGGCCTATGGCAAAAGATCTTGGCTGGAGTGCATCTGAATTAACTTTAGGTTATTCACTTATGATGAGCGTTTATGCGATAACTGCATTCTTTAGTGGAATGATAATAGATAAATGGGGAACTAAACCTGCTTATTTTTTAGGTGCTCTAAGTGGTTCCTTAGGATTTTTGGTAACAAGCTTTGCTAAAACATATATGTCATATTTGATTCCATATGCTGTATTCGCAGGAATAGGAACAGGTATGCTTTGGGTATCGTCAACGGTATCAGTTAGAAAATGGTATGTAGGTAAGGCATATGCAACTATGTGGGGTATAGCTTTTATGGGTGCTCCTGTTGCACAGGTTGTACTAAGTCTTGGAGCTAAACAGGTTCTTGCAACTATGGACTGGAGATTTGCTATGAGAATATTATCTCTTGTAGTATTAATAGCTTTAATAATAGCTACTTGTGTTGCAAAGAAAAATCCTCAGTACTATGGACTTCAGCCTTTTGGCATGGATACATTAAAAGTTAAGAAAAATAATGTAAATGATAGAGAATGGAGTATAAAACAAGCTTTCTCTACATTCCCTATATGGGGTTCTATAATAGCATTTTTGACTAGTATGGTTGCTGAGTTTTTAGTTTGGACTCAGATTGTAAAGTATTGGATGGCAGATTGTAATTTATCTTTATCTACAGCTACTAACCTTTATGTTGCAATAGGAATAGCTGGAATACTTACAATGCCTTTAATGGGAATTGTAGCAGATAAGATGGTAACAAAGCTAAACCATGAAACAAAAGGTAGAAAATATATGTTAATATTCGCCCCTCTAATGGGAGTTATAGCATGTATTGCTTTGATGACAGGAAAAGGTGCAGTAACTCTTAGTATAGTATCGTGTATAATATTTGCTGTATATTGGGCGATTGAACCTGGTGGAGTTGCAGGATATGCAGCATCTGTTTATGGAAATAAGACTTTTGGTAAAATATGGGGACTATCAACTCTTATAGTTATGGGTATAGGACCTGCACTTGGAAGCTTTATGGGCGCTTATTTATATGACGTATCTGGAAGTTATTATAATTCATTAAAGTTTGCCATGGCATCATTTGCAATATCTGCCATAGTGGCAATGCTTCTTCCATTATCTATAGACAAGGATTAAGACATTAAAAAAATAACAAGTCAAATAGTAGTATACTGACTTGTTATTTTTTTTTGAAGATGCCTAAAGTGAAAGTGAGGGAATTAAAATGGATAAGGGAATAGTATTTGATATACAGAGTTTTTCAGTACATGATGGACCTGGATGTAGGACTACGGTTTTTATGAATGGATGTCCTTTAAGATGCGAATGGTGCGCAAATCCTGAAAGCTGGATTTTAAAGCCACATATAATGTTTAGTGAAAGTAGTTGTAAATATAAAAAGGGATGTACTATTTGTGAAAATGCATGTCCTCATGGCAGTCTTACATTTAATGATATGCCTACGTTAAATTGGAATATATGCAAAGATTGTGATACATTTGAATGTAGCTTGAAGTGTTACTATGATGCATTTAAACTATGTGGTAAAGAATACAGTGTTAATGAAGTAATGAAAATACTTAGTAGAGATTCTCATTCGTGGAGTTATGATGGTGGAGTTACCTTTAGTGGAGGAGAGCCACTTTTACAAAGTGAATTTTTGATAGAATTGTTGAAAGAATGTAAGAAAAATTATATTCACACTGCAATTGAAACTACTGCATACAAAGATAATGAAACATTTTTAAATGTAATGGATTATATAGATTTTGCATTTATAGATGTAAAGCATATAAACAGAGATATGCATAGACAAAAGACTGGAGTATATAATGACATTATTTTAAATAACATTAGAACTTTAAAGCAAAGTGATTGGAAAGGGAGATTAATCCTTAGAATGCCTATTATAAGGGATTTTAATGACACATATCAAAATATAACTGATACTATCCAATTTATGAAAGAGAATGACTTATTTGAAATAAATATACTTCCATTTCATAGACTTGGAGAATCTAAGTGGAGACAACTTGGAAAAGAATATAAATACAAGGATGAAGAGGGAACAGATACTAGAAAGCTTGAAGAAATACAGGATTTGTTCTTAGAAAATGAGATTGCATGTTATATAGGGCATGATACTGCATTTTAGACAGCTATTTGGCTAGGTGGGTTATCAAAATTATCTATGAAAATACCGTGAATGCAACGATATTTATTAGTCAAAATATCTAAAACCATTTACTAACATTTTCATAGATAGTTTTAATATTAGGTGCTATATATATAATTCAAACTTACCACATTTTATGTTAAAACCTATTTATAGATTGAAATCTGAAATTAAAAAATAAGTGGCATTAAAATGTTAGCGAATGATTTAAATATTTTTGTATAAAACTTGAATTACAGCGCTTGAATATCCGTTAAGAAAGTTCGTTGTTTGACCTTGAGGGAGTTCAGAACTTTTAGGAGATTCAATAAGATGTAATTCTTAGTTTTATTAAAAATATTTACAAC
>NZ_JBBMMD010000083.1:0-75161 GCF_037844525.1 Tepidibacter sp. Z1-5
AACATATGAAAACCTCCTTTATAAAAGTTTTGGATTAACTTTAGGTTTTCACATTTGTTGGAGTTTTATTATTTTAAAATTTAACTAGCACAATAGGTTAAATTAATATTTAATTCTACTAGGAATATATGTTTTTTTACAACATGTCTATCTTTCATATATACAGTAGTTTATCAGTCTCTCATGTTTTATTTGGATTGAAGCTTTGTCTTAATCTAACACCTTAGATATTCAGTTCTTTCCACTTACCTATACTAATCAAAAAAGTGTAGATGTTTTAAACACATCTACACTTTTTTTTGTAATATTTATCCTAATATTATTTTTATTATAAACAAAAATGAAATTACGTATAATAAAGGAGTTATTTGCTTTTGTTTCCCATTTAATAGTTTTAATATAACATAACTTAATATTCCAAATACGATACCCTCAGATATACTATAAGTAAGTGGCATCATTATTATAGTTAAAAAAGCTGGAATAGCTTCAGTTAAATCATCAAAATCTATTTCTTTTATAGGAGACATCATAAATAGCCCTACTAGTATTAATGCAGGCGCTGTTGCAGCTGAAGGTATCATTATAAATAAAGGAGATAAAAATAGTGATACTATAAACATAATAGCAGTAGATAAAGCTGTAAGACCAGTCCTTCCTCCATCAGCAACTCCAGCTGCACTTTCTACAAAAGTTGATACCGTACTTGTTCCAAATATAGCTCCTACAGTTGTACCTATAGCATCAGCTAATAATGCTTGTTTTGCGTTAGGTACATTTCCTTTTTCATCTAACATATTTGCCTTTGTAGCAACCCCTACTAATGTACCGACAGTATCAAATAGATCTACAAACAAAAATGTAAACAATACAATAATCATATCTACAGAAAATATATTATTCCACTCAAATTTAAATAATATAGGAGACAAAGAAGGTGGTACACTAAAAATTCTGAACCCTTCTGGTATAACAGTTACTCCCATAGGAATACCTATTATTGTAATAACTACTATACCAATTAATAAAGCCCCTTTAATATTTTTAGATAATAAAAATCCAGTTATAATCACTCCTATTAAAGCAAGTAAAGCTGGACCAGAAGAAATATTTCCTATAGATACCGGAAGTCCATCTAACTGTCCTTGATTATTTATAAATTTACCACTAATAACTATACCTGAGTTCACGAGTCCTAAAAATGCTATAAACAATCCTATTCCAACAGAAA
Source organism: Tepidibacter sp. Z1-5 (assembly GCF_037844525.1). NCBI lineage: Bacteria > Bacillati > Bacillota > Clostridia > Peptostreptococcales > Peptostreptococcaceae > Tepidibacter > Tepidibacter sp. Z1-5. The sequence continues at coordinate 1,232 of NZ_JBBMMD010000083.1, forward strand.
CAGCTTTTTTTAATTGTATAGGTATAGAATTTAAAATAGCTTCTCTAATATTAAAAAATGTAAGTATCAAAAATATGATACCTTCTAAAAATACAGCAGTAAGTGCAAATTCCCATGAATAACCCATAGTTAAAACAACTGTAAAAGCAAAAAAAGCATTCGGTCCCATAGCAGGAGCTAACGCAAATGGTAGATTCGCATGAAATGCCATTACAAGAGTTGCAATAATAGATGATAAAGCTGTTGCTGTAAATAAAGCTCCAAAATCCATTCCAGTAGCAGACAATATACTCGGATTTACTATCAATATATATGCCATTGTCATAAATGTCGTAATACCTGCTATTATTTCAGTTTTTATATTAGTATTGTTTTCACTTAATTTAAATATCCTCTCAATATTTGATTTAGGTACAACATCGGTTGTCTTTTGCATCGTTTTTCCTCCTCATTAGTCCAAAAATCCTTTTAGTTTTTTAACGAACTATATATTCCTTTATTTCATTTTCATTCGCATATAGATAATAATGGATTTTTTGACTTTCGTCAATACTTTTTTCTAATTAAGTTTGTATATTGACGAATTAAACGAATACTTATATAAAAAATGAGTCTCTCAATTGAGAGACTCATTTTTTATATAAGTATTCGTTTATACATTTATCATATTCTTTGATTATTTTACTTATTATAGAATTACAATTAGAATTCAAGTTGCATTTTTCTATATTTTTAATTGGCAAAACATTAACAGAAGTGCCTGTCATAAATGCTCCATCTAAACAATATATATCATTTTCATATATGCAGTTCTCTTTTATTTTTATATTTAACTTTTTGCATATATCAACTACTATATTTCTAGTAACGCCTAATAATACATTTTGAGATGGAGCGGTGTATATGACTTCGCCTTTAACAAAAAACATATTTGATCTACTTCCCTCTGTTATTAGACCTTCTTTATTGACAAGCAAAGCTTCAAAGGCATTTTTGAATTTGAGTTCATTGTTTATTTTTTCTCTCAATTTGTTATTTCCTACTTTAGCATTTGGCTTTTCTCTTTCTGAATGATAGAGTATTGTACTTATACCCTTTTCATACATTTGTTTATCTGGATAATAACTTTTTATGCAAAAAATTATTAACTTCTGTTCTTCTTTATCTAATTCAGTAAATATTAATTTTATATTAATATTTTTACAATTATTTTTGTCTATTAGCAAGTTTATATGTTTGACTATTCTTTCCTTAGATGTATTTATTTTAAATCCAAGTATTTTAGCAGATTTAAATAGCCTTTCAAGATGTTGTTCTAAAAATAAAATTTTCCCATTTATTACCCTTACCACTTCATATATGCTACTATTAATCCCTTCTGAAAATTTCACTTTTTCGTCTGCATTATGTATTATCCCATTTAAAATATAATAATTCCCTTCAATTTGTATCATTTTAAACACCTCTTATAAAAATTTATTGGAATTCAAATTCCAAATAAATATTTTTATTATACACTAATTATTATAATTTAAATTTTCATTTTTAAGAATAGCGATTACATTAATTTCCTTCGACTTTTTTCGACATTTATATTATATTTATATTATGCCTAAATTATATAAATCCCAAGGAGGAAAAATATGAAAAAAATAATAATATCTAGTATATTAAGTTTAACAATTGCATTTAACCCCTTACACACTAATATAGGTAATGCCTATACTCAAATCAATAGTTCATTACTGCTTAAAACTGGAATGAAAAATCAAAATATTATAATTTTACAAAACAATTTAAAAGAATTAGGATATTTTAATGCTATTCCTACAGGTTATTATGGAAGTATAACAAAAAAGTCAGTTTTAAATTTCCAAAAAAATAACAACTTACTAGCAGATGGTATAGCAGGAAAAAATACAATTCAAAAGCTACACTCATTAAATAGTAAAACGATCCCTTCTGTAACAAGAGGAAGTTCAACATCACAATCTGATTGGACATGGTTTTCAAAAATTCAGTATGCATTACCTAGAGAGTCTACATTTGAAGTACTAGACATATATTCCGGAAAATCTTTTAAAGCGAAGAGAACATATGGTACTAATCATATCGATGCAGAAACTATTAATGAATATGACACATCTGTATTTAAAAATATATTTGGAGGAAATTGGTCTTGGAATAAACGTCCAGTTATAGTTACCTATAACGGAATATCCCTTCCAGCATCTATGGCTGGCATGCCCCATGCTGGAAATGATAGTGCACCTGCAACAGCTTATACTACTTGGAGAAGTGGTAATTATGGTTCAGGAACGAACTTAGATGCAGTCAAAAACAATGGCATGAATGGAGTATTTGATATACATTTTTTAGGTAGTAAAACACATAGTAGTAATAGAATAGATAATGTACATCAAAACAACATAAGGATTTCTCGAGACTACATAGGTAAATAAATAAAATCCGGTATTATTTCAATACCGGATTTTATTTATTAAAATAAAAATTGTGCTATTTTACCACCAATTATAACTCCTAAAATTCCCATTACTCCTGCAAATACAGGAGGTGCTGGCAAGGGTAATTTTAATTTTTGACAGATAGCTCCTAATACTACTCCTGCCGAAGTTGCTTTCAATGTTAATATCAAATCTTCCATTACTTCAACCTCCCTTTTTACTTACAATCTTCAAATTTTCTTATTATAAATGAGCCTAACCAAACACCAAATATCCCCATAAAAGCTTGTATATTAGGTGGTGCTGGTAGTGGAAATTTTAAAATTGTAAATATAATTCCCGTTATAATTCCCGTCAATAAAGATAATATTACTATTTTAATATCATTCATTTATATCATCCTTTCATAAAATCACTCTAATTTTGTTAATATATTTCAATATTCATATGAATTATACGTTTAAAATGAAACTTGAGTTTATATTATATGTTACCGATTCCATGTTTATTATATATTTTTTTATAAGATTTTTCAATGTTAAAATTTTTTTTATTTATATTATATGCAATATTTAATATATATCTATTCATAAATTCAAATGATATAATTTCTGTATAAAAATAAAAGACTTAATCTATATCTTTATATCCAGCATAGATTAAGTCTTTTATTAAATATCTATTAAATTTTTTATTCTGGTAACAATATGAATCTTAGTATAAATAATATAGATAATATGTACATTATAGGATGAACATCCTTATGTTTTCCTGTACCTAATTTCATTATAGGGTAAAATATTATTCCAGCTGCTATACCATTTGCTATACTATAAGTAAACGGCATCATAACTATTGTAAAAAACGCTGGTATTGCTTCAGTTAAATCTGAAAAATCAACTTCTTTTATAGATTCTATCATTAATACACCTATTATTATTAGTGCTGGAGATGTTGCCTGAGATGGTACTATGCCTACAATCCCACCTAAAAACAGTGAACATAAAAATAAAATACCTACAACCATAGATGTTAATCCAGTTCTTCCTCCTTCTGCTATTCCAGCAGTCGATTCTATATATGTCGCTGTGGTAGTACCACCGAACATAGCACTAATAGTTGTTGCTATTGCATCTGCTAAAAGTGCTTTTTTCATATTTTTAATACTTCCATCCTCTTGAATCATATCAGCTTTTTGAGCTGTTCCTACTAGAGTTCCTATTGTATCAAATAAATCCACCAAGCTAAAAGTTAACACAACCATTATTATACTAGTAATAGTTCCTATAACGCCTGCTCCCCCATTGCTTAATAATCCTTTAAAATCCATAGCCATAAATGTATATGACACCGATGGAGGAGCTGTTATTATTTTTAACCCGTCTATATTTGTAATTCCCATAGGTATACCTATTATAGTTGTAAGTATTATAGAAATCAACATAGCTCCTTTTACATTCTTAGCCATCAATATTGCCATTAATATTATTCCTATTAAAGTAAGTATTACTCCTTTATCTGTAAAATTAGCAAATTTGATCAAAGTTCCCGGGTCTGATACTACAATACCTCCACCTTTTAATCCTATTAATGTTATAAAAAGACCTATTCCTGAGGTTATAGCAGTTTTTATATTACTAGGAAGACATTCTACGATTTTTTCCCTAATAGATGTTGCTGTTATTATTATAAATAGTATTCCAGATATCATAACTGCTGCTAGTCCTTGTTGCCATGTATATCCTAAGTTTAAGCATACACTAAAAGAAAAAAATGCTGTCAACCCTATACCTGGGGCTACTGCAAATGGTAGATTAGCATATAAAGCCATTATCAAAGTTCCAATAGCCGATACTATGCACGTTCCTGTGAAAGCAGATGCTATTACAGGATCATTTAATACAGACAGCGTAGCCGCTTCATCTCCTCTTACTCCTAATGCATTCATACCTGAAAACTTTAAAAGATTAGGAATTACTAAAAGAGCATAAGCCATAGTCATAAAAGTAGTAAATCCAGCTAAGATTTCCGTTTTTATATTTGTCTTATTTTCTCTTAGTTCAAAAAACATATCTACTATATTAGTATTTTCTTGAACTGTTGATTTCATAAATCATCATCTCCTTTTAATATACCATCACAAAAAACCACAATTGGATTATAAGATAATCCAATTGTGGTTTTTGATAACATTAAAGCTGATAATTTGCAATTTTAATATAGCTTTTTATTAGGATCACCCATAGAGAGAAAATTTTTACGGTATCTCGTAGAAACTTCTGAACCATATTATCAGAATTATACGGACGGCATATTTTTTAATTTTTATATTTCAAAATAATAACACTATATTTTTATAAAGTCAATTACAATTTCGAAATAATAAAATTGTTTATTTTTTGAATATTCCGAAAGGTTTTCCAACCGGAAGAAATATTTTTCCAAAATGTTCATTCAATACAGCAGCTGCAGAACCATAGAAAGACACTATTGCAATAAGTAGTTCTGAAATTGCAGCAACTTCATGAGTAAATTCAGGCATTATGCCAAATGTACTTAAAGTCAATCCTATAAATAAGAAATCTATCAATACAAATATTGTAAATAAAACCTTGTGAGTCTCCATTGCTCCTATAGTCATGAATGCAGTGAATATTAAATATCCTAAAAAAGCAAATCCAAGTTGCTTAATATCTGCTCCCGCAGCCAGTTTCTCTCCAAATACTCCATTTTGAATAAGCCACGAAGTTCCAACTCCAAACCAAAAAAATGCATATCCTCCAAACGCAGTTGTTCCAAAAACATTTCCTTTTTTAGAATCATTAATACAAGCAAATAATTGTGCAAATGCTCCTAAAAATATTGCCCAAGGTATTATAAATGAAACCCCCTGAGTAAGACCCAATTTTTGAGATGATGCTACAAGAGTTACCATAGCTAATCCAAACAATCCCATTGCCGATGGATCTGCGTTACTAATTTTTACAATTTTTGTTTCATTAGTATTCATACAAGACCTCCTAAAAATAATTAAAATATAATATAATTTTCGTATTATATATTATCACAAAATCACACTTTTTAAAACAAATTTCTACTTTTTTCGAAACATTTTAGCTGTTTTTTTACAATTTCACACAAAAAAATAATAATTAATATATAATATATTATATATTAATTATTATTTTGGTGATTTTATTGAATAAACTATCTAAACTTTTAAAATACAATACACATATAACTATTGAAATTAATAATGTCGAAAACAAATTGAATATTTTTGATAAAAAACAAATTATTAAAACTATATATTTTCCATTTAATGATTTAAATGAACATATAGACTATGTATATAATGTAATAATTTCAATTAATAATATTAATTTATATATACCTAAAATTTATATAAAAAATACATATCATACTATCACAGGTTCTCCTGATCCAAACAAGTCCTAACGTAGTAGATGGAGGAGCTACGTTCTAAAAATTCACGTACTTTCATATAGGCAATGAGTCTTCACAGACTCAGTTGCTTAAAAATAATATATTATAGTTTTCTTTTTTTTAATAAAAAATAAAATTATTATTTATACATTAATCTACCACAGTTTTCACATTCAATAATTTCGTTATTATCTAGTTTACTAATTTTATTCATAAAAAGTTCAACATTGCATCCCCCACAGATATTGTTCTCAACTTTAACCAAAGCATTTTTATGTTTGTTCTTAATATTATCATATTTAATTAAATCATCGTTATTTATTTCACTTTTTAATTCTTCTATCTGATTTAAATTAACATGTATTTTTTTTGTATATTCATCTGTTTTTTTTATAATTTTTTGATTTAAATTTTCAATAATTTGTTTTAATTCTACAGATTTGATTTTACATTTTTGTATTTTAGTGTTTAAATTTTCCATTTCATCCATGTTGTTAATTAAATCTCGTTCAACTATTTCTTTTGATTCTTCTAAATTAATTTCTTTGTTTTTTATATTATCAAGCAATTTTATATCTTTTATTAATCCACTATATAAATCTTTATTTATCTTTTTTAATTCATTTTCCTTATTTTTCAAATCATCTTCTAATAATATAGTTGTTTTTTTTAAAGTTTCTAGTTCTTTTATATACATTTCCTCAAGACTATTTATTTTAGATAATTTAGTTTTCATTTCTGATAATTTTGGATATTTTTGAATATATATTATCTTAGTTTTAATTTTATCTATTAAATTGTATTTTTGATCTAATTTTATAATTTGATTCATAATGATACCTCCGTTTAACTATAATTATTTTTTATATTAAAATAAGGAATAGACAAAACTATTCCTTATATTGTAACGAATGGATTTATATTAGATTTTGATTTTAATATTTCTATATTTTCAAACTTATTTTGTAAATATTGCTCGACTATATCTACAAATATATTCTCACTTCCAAAATGACCAGCATCAATGATTTTTATGCCTAATTCTAAGGCATTTTGAGCATCATGATATTTTACATCTCCAGTAATTAAAACATCTGCTCCCATACTATGAGCTTTAGTCATAAATTCAGCTCCAGATCCACTTACTATTGCTATCTTATTTACATAATCTTCTAAATTACCTGTAACTCTTAAATTTTCTATATTTAATGATTGTTTTACAATTACTGATAATTCTTTAAACTTCATAGAGTTCTGTAATTCCCCAATTCGTCCAAGTCCATATTTTTTGCCTGTATTTTTCAATTCATATATATCATATGCAACTTCTTCATATGGATGTGCGTTTATTATATTATTTATAGCCTGGCTTAAGTTACTTTCTTCACATATACTTTCTATTTTAACTTCTTTTACAGTCTCTATTTCGTTTTTTGTTCCTATATAAGGATTAGAATCATTTAAAGGTTTAAATCTCCCTACACCATCGAAAGTAAACGAACAATCACTATAATTTCCAATATTACCACATCCCATATCTGTCATAGCTTTTCGTATGCACTCCTGATGAGACGCTGGAACATACACAGCTATTTTGTATAGTTTTTGCTCATATGTAGTATCTAAAACAAGAACATCCTTTAGATCTAATCTTTTAGCTATTTCATCATTTAGTCCATCATAAGCTATATCAAAATTAGTATGTGCCGAATATAAACTGATATTATTTTTTATTAGCTTATATATATCATTTCCTTTTGTTGTAGATTTGTTTATTTTTTTCAATCCTTTAAATATAAAAGGATGATGAGTTATTATTAAATCTACTTTATTTTCTACAGCTTCATCTATAACAGCTTGAGTAGCTTCTAATGTAACAAGAATTTTTGCTACTCTAGACATTTCATCACCTACAATTAGCCCTATATTATCCCAATTATAAGCTAATGATTTAGGATATTTATTCTCGAATGTTTTTATTATATCTCTAATGTACATAATTTTTCAACTCCCCAAGCTTTTGGATTTTAGCTTTACACTCATATATTTTAGATTCTATTTTTTCACCTTCTTTTCCTTCTAATTTTTCAATTATCTTAGAATATTCTCTTATTTTTTTATCTATAAATTCTAAAATTAAACAATCTTTGTTTTTTAAAAGTTCCTTTCCAATCTCGTAATAAATTTCATCTTCTTGAGATATTTCGCCTCCAACATACTTAACTACCATTATTTCATAAATTCTGAAATCTTCTTTCACTAAAATTTCTTTATCAATAATAAATCCATTTTTGTGTAAATATTTTCTAAGTTCAGATGATGCTTGCATTGGTTGTAATATAAGTTTGTCTAATTTTTTTGCTATTTCAAGTTCATTTTCTATCAATTCGCTTATTAAAACTCCTCCCATGCCCGCTATTACAACTTCATCTACTTCTCCTATTTTTAATACACTTAGTCCGCTTCCTAATCTAAGCTCTATTTTAGATTCTAGATTACTTGATATAATTTCTTTTTTTGCATTTTTTAATGGTCCTTTATTTACATCAGCTGCTATTGCACCTTTTATTTTATCATTTTTCATTAAGTATACAGGTATATAACCATGATCAGTTCCTATATCTGCTATCTTTGCATTATGACTAACTAGGTTAGCTACTGCTTCTAATCTTGGAGTTAATTTCATTTTTTACACTTCCTTTCCTGAATTAAAATAAGTATTTTAATAATAATAATAATGAGGTGATTTCATATGAAGAAAGAAATAATTCCACCAAAAAAACTATTAAAATATAAATGGGGTGGAACTACCTATGAATGGGCTGAAGAAGCCAAAGAAATAAATGCCCAAATACAAGATTCACAAGAAAAAAATATATCCAAAGATAAATTAAAGAAAGAAATAGAATACGGAAATATGAAGCAATATTGGAATTAGAAAAAAATTCGCCTTATAGGCGAATTTTCTAATCTAAATAATCCTTTAATTTTTTAGATCTACTTGGATGTCTTAATTTTCTCAATGCCTTTGCTTCTATTTGTCTAATTCTTTCTCTAGTTACATCAAATTCTCTTCCTACCTCTTCAAGCGTTCTAGCTCTTCCATCGGATAATCCAAATCTCAATTTTAAGACCTTTTGTTCTCTCTCATTCAATGATCCTAACACTTCTTCAATTTGCTCTTTTAAAAGAGAATAAGCCGCAGCCTCTGCAGGTGCAGGTGCATCTTCATCTGGTATAAAATCACCCAGATGACTATCTTCTTCTTCTCCAATAGGAGTTTCTAAAGATACTGGTTCCTGTGCTATCTTTAATATTTCTCTTATTTTATCTTCTGGTATATCCATTTCTTTTGCAATCTCTTCAGGTTTTGGTTCTCTACCTAACTCTTGAAGTAATTGTCTCGATACTCTTATAAGTTTATTTATAGTTTCAACCATATGAACAGGTATTCTTATAGTTCTAGCCTGATCTGCTATCGCACGAGTTATTGCTTGTCTTATCCACCATGTAGCATAAGTACTAAACTTATATCCCTTAGTATAATCAAATTTTTCAACTGCCTTAATTAAACCTAAGTTTCCTTCTTGAATCAAATCAAGAAATAACATTCCTCTTCCTACATATCTTTTAGCTATACTTACAACTAACCTAAGATTAGCTTCAACTAGTCTCTTTTTAGCTATCTCATCGCCTTGTTCCATTCTTTTAGCAAGTTCTATTTCTTCTTGTGCCGAAAGAAGAGGTATTTTTCCAATTTCTTTTAAATACATTCTAACCGGATCATCTATATTTATTCCTTTAGGTAAAGATAAATCTATACTTTCAAAATCTAATTCTTCATCATCACTATCATCTTCATCTTTTTCTACTTTTAGGTTTTCTTTTTTATTTTTTTCTTCTAATACTTCAATTCCCATTTGTCCTAATGTCTCATATAAATTTTCAACTTGGTCCTTATCTAATTGCACTTCTCCTAAAACTTCCATTATTTCACTATATGTTAAAGATCCTTGTTTTTTTCCTTTATCCATTAATTCTTTTACAGATTGTCTTTGTTCTTTACTTATTTTTTTTGCCATAATAAGTTCCTCCTTTCTATAAAATATTCTTCATCTCTTTTTCTAATCGTATTATTTCCATTGCAATATCTAACAATTCTCTATCAACCTCACTTGCTTCTATATTTTTATCTTTCTCTTTATTTAGCTGTAATTCATCTTGCCTTTTAAGTAAATAATCTCTCTTTTTCTTTAAACTGTTTTTTTGCAAAACATTTATAATATCATTTAAATTAATATTTGAATCTATGTTAATATCATATATATCCTGTATATATTCTTCTGATATGCCTAAACTTTTCAATTTGTCAATAGTTATTATATCCAATTCATTACTTTTAATTATATAATTTAATATTTCTTTACTTTCTTCAAATAAAAAATCATCTATTTCCAAATTCATTAAAATATCATTTCTGTGTTTTTTATCATTTAAAAATATATGAATAATTTGTTTTTCTGCAATCTCAATACCACTTTTTTTAATTTTTATTTTTTCTATTTTTTTCTTGAACTCTTTTTTAGATTTATCTTTTTTGTAATATTCACCGTAAATTTCACTATTTATGGCATCTATAGATATATTTGTTTCTTTAGAAATTTTATTAATATAATATTCAACTTCAATAGGACTTTTAATATTTTTAATAACATTCGCTACATTTTTTGTAAACAGTAATCTATCTTGATCATTATTTAAATTATATTTTTTTTTCAATATATCAATTTTAAATTGAATTAAAGGTATAGAATTTTTTAATAACATATTAAATTTATCTAATCCTTCTCTTCTTATATATTCATCAGGATCTTTGTATTTCCCTAAATTTAATACTTTTATATTTAATCTAACTTCATTAAATATTTCAACAGCTTTTAAAGTAGCATTAATACCAGCCTCATCATTGTCATAAGCGACTATAACTTTATTGACATATTTTTTTATTAACTTTGCTTGTTCAATAGTTAATGCAGTACCTAATGACGCAACTACATTTTTTATACCGTATTGAAAAAGACTTATAACATCCATATAACCTTCTACTATAATTAATGTATCATTTTTTATATTTTTTTTAGCAAAATTCAAACCATATAAATTCTTTCTTTTATTAAACAGAATAGTTTCTGATGAATTTAAATATTTAGGAAGCGAATCATCTAATACTCTACCTCCAAACGCTATAACCTTACCACTTTGATCGAATATAGGAAACATGACTCTGTTTTTAAACCTATTTATATAATTTTTTTTATTCTTAGTTTGAATAGCTAACCCACTGTCTATTAAATTTTGTTGCTCATATCCTTTTTGTAACAAATAACGGTTTAAATCATTCCAGTCATTTTTAGCAAAACCTAATCCAAAATATTTAATTGTTTTATCGTCAAGCCCTCTATCTTTTAAATATTTGTACCCATTATTATTCGAACCCGATATAGACTTAAAAAAGTATCTAGCTGCATCTAAATTGATTTGATACAATTTCTGCTTTTTATTTATATTTTGCTTAGATTCCTCACTTATTTTTCCTTTTTTAATTTCAACACCCGCTCTTTGAGCTAGAAATTCTAAGGCCTCCATGAAATCTACATTTTCCATTTTCATTACGAAATTTATAACATCCCCACCTTCTCCACAACCAAAACATTTATACATTTGCTTTTGAGTGCTTATTGAAAATGATGGTGTCTTTTCTGAATGAAAAGGACATAATGCTTTATAATTTACTCCAGCAGATTTTACATGTATATAACTAGATATTATATCAACAATGTCATTTCTTAACTTTATTTCTTCTATTATCTCATGCATATCATTCATACAATCACCTTCTATTTAGGTGTAATATTTATTAATTCTTGATAAAATTTATATTTCCTTCATCTGAAAATTCTTAAATTTTATCAAGAATTAATAGTTGAGTATTATTTTTTTATAAATACAATTTACTATAATTCGACTTTTTTTAATAAATTCCTTCTTTATTCTTGAAAAATATTTTTAAAAAAATAAACAGGGCTAATATAAGCCCTATTTATTTAAAGATTTTACAACATCTTCGAATTCATCAAATGTTAACGATTGGGGTCCGTCCGAAAGTGCTTTTTCAGGTTCAGGATGTACTTCTACCATTATACCATCTGCTCCTGCGGCAAAAGATGCTAAACTCATTGGTTTAACTAGTTCTTTTATCCCCGTTCCATGACTTGGATCAACTATAACAGGAAGTCCTGTTTCTTTTTTTAATATAGGAACTGCTGCTAAATCCAATGTATTCCTAGTATAATCATCATACGTCCTAATTCCTCTTTCACACATTATTATATTTGTATTTCCACCAATAGCTATATACTCAGCAGCATTTATCCATTCTTTAATTGTAGCGGACATACCTCTTTTTAAAAGTACAGGCTTGTCTTGTTTTCCTACCTCTGTTAATAGAGAGAAATTGTGCATATTTCTAGAACCAATTTGTATAATATCTGCTACATCATATATTTTGTCAAGATCTCTTACATCCATTAATTCTGTGACAATAGGGATACCCACTTCTTTTTTGACTGATTCAAATATCTTCAGACCTTCTTCTTTCATACCTTGAAAAGAATAAGGAGAAGTTCTAGGCTTATATGCTCCACCTCTTAATACATTCGCACCTTTACTTTTTATAAATTTAGCAATGCTTAGAAGTTGTTCATAACTTTCTACTGCACAAGGTCCAGCAATTATAAGTCTATCATTTGGAATAGTTGTACCATTTTTTAAATTTATAGTAATATCCATATTTTTTAGTATGATTTTACTCATTCCCTATGTACTCCTTTACTTCTTCCGCATCTAATTCACTTAACCAGTCTTTTAACAACTTACCTTTTATTGTTAAATCTTGTTTTAAATCAATCAAAGGTATCAACACAAAAGCTCTTTCTTGTATTCGTGGATGAGGAAGAGTTAATTTTTCACCATTACAAATTATATCATCATATATTAAAATGTCAATATCTATAGTTCTAGGTCCCCACCTAATGATTCGTTCTCTTTTAAGATTAAGTTCTACTTCTAAACATTTTTTTAGTAATTCTTCAGGTGTTAAATTTGTATCTATTTCTACGCAAAGATTTAAAAAATCATTTTGATTAGTATATCCCCACGGTCTTGTTTCGTATACCTTGGATATTTTGACTATTTCTGTATTTTCAAATTGCTTTATGTACCTTATCCCATCATTTAAATAATTCAATCTATCTCCTATATTAGTACCAAGACCAAGATAAGCTCTACTCATATTTTTTTCTCCTTATTTCTACACCGAAATAATCGAATATAGCATTTACCGGTGCTTCTGGTTTTTTTACTCTAACCATAATTTCTTGAACCATATCAAAATTATCAAATAGTTGTTTTGATATATTTTCTGCCAAAGCCTCTAATAAGTTATACTTTTCTTTCTCAACTACTTTCTTTACAATCTCATATGCTTCACCATAATGAACTGAATCATTAACATCGTCACTTTCACCAGCTTTTTTAAAATCTAAATAAAGTTCTATATCAATAAAAAACTTCTGGCCTAGTATATTTTCTTCTTTTAAAGCCCCATGATATCCGTAAAATGATAAATTATTTAATATAATCTTGTCCATTACTTATACGTCCTTTCTGTATATAGCGTCTGTAACCCTTGCAGCTCTTGCATTTTCTTTTATATCATGAACCCTTACTATATCAACTCCCTGAATTATTCCCATTACAGTGGTAGCTATTGTTCCTTCTACTCTTTCTTTAGCAGGAAGATCCAAAATTTTTCCAATCATAGACTTCCTAGATGTTCCTAATAAAATTGGGTATCCTAAATCTTTTAATTCATCAATACGCTTCATAACATGCATATTTTGCTCTGGAGTTTTACCAAATCCGATTCCTGGATCAAGTATTATCCTATCATCTTTTATGCCTGCTTTTTTGGCTATTTCTATACTTTTATTTAAAAACTTCTTTATAGATGATATAATATCTTCCTCGTATTCGGTACTATCCTGATTGTGCATAATAACTATATATGCATCATGCTCAGCAATTACATTAGCCATTAATTCATCCTTTTGTAATCCCCATATATCATTTATCATTGGTACTCCAAGTTTTAGAACTTCACTAGCTACAGATGCTTTATAAGTATCAACCGAAATCGGTACATCAATTGTATTTATTAATTTTTTAACAACAGGGACTACTCTTTTAATTTCTTCGCATTCATCCACAAATACTGATCCAGGTCTTGTAGATTCTCCTCCTATGTCTATAATATCTGCTCCTTGCTTTATCATTTCTTTAGAATGTTTTATAGCAAGTTCTACATTATTATGCTCTCCTCCATCTGAAAAACTATCAGGAGTTACATTTAAAATCCCCATTATATATGTCTTTTTCCCAAAATTAAACAATTTCTATTCCTCCTATTTGTAGTTTATCAAACTCATAACTTCAGCTCTTGCAGCTACATCTTTTTCAAATATACCTCTTACTGCTGAAGTTATAGTTTTTGAGCCAGGTTTTTTTACTCCCCTCATAGTCATGCACATATGTTCAGCTTCAACTACAACTATAACTCCATATGGATTTAAAACATCAACAATCGCATCAGCTACCGTCTTCGTTATTCTCTCTTGTAGCTGAGGTCTTTTAGCAGCAGTTTCAACCACTCTTGCAAGTTTAGACAGTCCTGTAAGCTTTCCTCCTCTTGGAATATAACCTACATGCGCCTTGCCGTGAAATGGCACTAAATGATGTTCACACGTAGAATAAAACGGTATATCCTTTACAAGAACTAATTCTTCATGCTTTTCATCTTGAAAAAACAATTCTAAATGTTTTTTAGGTTCTTCATTTAAACCACTGTATATTTCCTCATACATTCTAGCTATTCTATCAGGAGTATCAATTAAACCTTCTCTATCAGGATCTTCTCCTATTGCTTCTAATATATCTCTTACAGCTTTTTTGATTTTTTCTTTATCCATATCTCCCATCTCCCTTTTTATTTTATATTTTTAAATACATATTCAACCATGGCATTTAGAACATTAAAATCATAACTCATATATAAGTTTTGAAAAAGATTATATAGATTATAATCTTCTTCTTTTATTTTTTGAAATAATTTCTTATCTTTTGGAACCCATTTATTGTTCACTATAAAATAAGATTTCAATATTTTTTTTAGACATAAATTTGACATAAAATGAATATAAGCTAAATCTTCACTATTTTTAATTCTTTTTATGTTATCTGTAATATTAAATTTTAATTCCTTTATCTCACATAAGCCGTACGTTAAAGGACCCTTATTATATTCACTTTCAGCGTATTTCTTTATATCATCTAGTATATTTTTTTTGTCATATATATTATTTCCTTTAATAATTCCTTCTATAAAGAAAAGTTCTTTTTTCTTTATCAATTCATATGCTAAGTTTTCAGAAAAATAATTTATATCAAATTCAACATTTTGTATATTATATCTTTTTCTTATTTGTTTATCTCCCTGTTGAGTTATAATAAACAAATCGATATCATTTATATTTTTATTAAAATTCAAGTCAACACTAGAACCAACTACTATTATAGCTATATTATTTTGATTTTTTTTAAGTTTTAATACTAATTCTTCATACACTTGTTTAATATCCATAGTATATTTCCTTTAAATTAGAATTTATTTTTCTAAATATGTTATTTTCTTTTTGATAATTTATATTATTTATCGTTATCACCTTCATTAAATCTATAAGACTATTTGTTATAAAACAAAATTCAAAATCTTTAATTTCATCTAATTTTATTATTTTTTCAATCAATTCTATATTCATTTTTTTACAAATATCGATTACTTTAAATCTTATTATACCAGGTAAAGCCGATTTATCTATAATAGGTGTATATACTTTATTTTCTTTTATAAAAAATATATTAGTCATAGACCCTTCTAAAACTTCATCATTTAAACTCACCATCAATGCTTCATTAAAATTTTTAGATAAAGCATATTTTTTAGAGTACATATTTTCAAAATAATTAGTGGTCTTATGATTATATAATATACTTTTGCCTCTTTTGATAGGAGATATATTTAATTTAAATCCTTCTTTGTAATCATCGTAAGTGTAATTTATATTTCTTAATTGAATGTTAAAGCCTTCATCATATACACTTACTCTTAAAGCTTTATAATCTACGTTTTCTATAAAACAATTTATTTTTTCTTTTAATTCCCTTTTTTCAATAGGCATGTTTAAATTTAATTTTTCAATGGAACTATACATTCTACTCAAATGTTCCTCTAAAAATATTACCTTTCCATTGATTACCTTCATAGTTTCAAATATTCCTATTCCGAATTTAGTTAATTCGCTATTAAAAGATGCTTTATTCTTCATAATATCCTCTTATAGCATTCATAATCGATTTTGCTTTATGAAGAGTTTCTTCATACTCATCCTCTGGATTAGAATCCCAAGTTATTCCGCCTCCAACTTGAAAAAATACATCATCATCTTTTTTAATTATAGTTCTAATAGCTATATTAAAGTCAGCATTAGAGTCAAATCCTATATACCCAACCGAACCTGTATATACATTTCTAGCTGTAGGTTCCAATTCATCAATAATTTCCATAGCCCTTATTTTAGGAGCTCCAGTTATTGATCCTCCAGGAAAAGTAGCACTTATAACATCTACTATATCTTTATCCTTTTCAATTTCTCCAACAACAGTTGATACTAGATGATGAACATTTGCATATTCTTCTAATTTGAATAATTCAGG
The DNA here is from genome assembly GCF_037844525.1 of Tepidibacter sp. Z1-5. NCBI lineage: Bacteria > Bacillati > Bacillota > Clostridia > Peptostreptococcales > Peptostreptococcaceae > Tepidibacter > Tepidibacter sp. Z1-5. The sequence continues at coordinate 18,034 of NZ_JBBMMD010000083.1, forward strand.
TACTTTTACTGTACCTATTTTAGCAACTCTACCTATATCATTTCTTTCTAAATCTACAATCATTAACAATTCAGCTTTATCCTTTTCGCTATTTGAAAGTTCATTTTTTAACAACAAGTCTTCTTCTTCATTCTTCCCTCTAGGTCTAGTTCCTTTTATAGGTCTTGTCTGTATACAATTGTCACTAACTTTTATAAACCGTTCTGGAGAGTTTGACAATATATGAATATCTTGGAAATTCAAAAAAGCTCCAAAAGGCGCAGGTGATATTCTTCTAAGATCTCTGTATAATTCAAAACTTGACATACTAACTTTACCATGAAATCTTTGCGTCATATTAGCTTGATATATATCACCATTTTTTATATAGTCTCTTATTTTTTCAATTGCATCTATGTAGTCTTTCTTTTTAAAATTGGACTCTAGCTTTACTTTTGAAAATGTTTTTTGTTCATAACACAATTTATCTATGCCATTATTTTGAGCACCATTTATTAAATTACATACATTGGCAACTATCTTTTTTTCATCTCTAACATTTATCTCAGGAGTTGCTATAAGAGTTTTATTCATCAAATGATCAATCACAATCACCCAGTCATATAATCCAAAATATAAATCAGGAGATTTTATATCATCCACTACACTTTTAGGTAATTTTTCTATGTAATTACCTAAATCATATGATAAATATCCCACTGCTCCACCTATAAATGGCAGTTCTGTATCGTTTTTTATTTTATATTTATCAAGCTCTATTCTTAGTTTTTCTAGAGGATTCACTTCACTATCCTTATATCTTAAAATTTTAAAAGGATTTGAACTTATAAATGAATATCTACCTAATTCTTTTTCATCCATAGAACTATCAAGTATAAAACTGTATTTATCATCTTTAAACAAAGTATATATTTCAAATGAATTCAAACTTGTTGATATTTCTCTTATCATATTAATCCTCCTCTCTAGCTTGTCTTAAGAAATTTTTCAATATTTCATGACCTTGTTCAGTAAGTATCGCTTCAGGATGAAACTGTACTCCCTCTATAAGATAATTTTTATGTTTAATTCCCATTATTTCACCTTCATCAGTAATAGCTGTTATTTCTATATCATCACTCAATGTTTCTTTGTCTACAACTAAAGAGTGATATCTTGTAACATTTAATGGATTATTTAGATTTTTGAACACGCCTTTATCAAGGTGTTTTATAGCATGAACCTTACCATGTACAGGCCTTATAGCTCTTTTTATTGTCGCTCCGAATACTTGTGCTATTGTTTGATGTCCTAAGCATATACCCAGTATAGGTTTTTTTCCTTTGAAATAATTTACAACATCTATACTAATACCTGCTTCATTAGGAGAACACGGTCCTGGAGACAATACTATAATTTCCGGATTTAATTTTTCCATTTCAAGCAATGTTATTTCATTATTTCTTTTTACTATTATTTCTTCGCCTAATTCTCCCAGAAACTGAACTAAGTTGTAAGTAAAAGAATCGTAATTATCTATCATTAAGATCAATTTATTTCCCCCCCTTTTTTGGCAAAAATAGTGTAAATATCATATATATTATACCATTAAACATATCTGTTTTTATAAATTTCTTATCTACATATGTATGTAAATTTTCTACATTTTTCTTAGTATCTAAATATTTTTACGAGAAATTATAATAGTATGTAAATCAAAACTTAAATCAATGTCATCTTTTTAATAAATAATTATATTAGGGAGGATTTTATGGAAAAATATATAATAATACGTTCTGATAATAAGTCTATTTCAAAACCTATGAATAGAGAAGAAGCTATATATACAGTAAAAAAGTATGATAAACAAGGCATATCCAGTTATATAGTTTCAGAAGATGAGGGAAATAGAATAGTCAAAGACGGAAATTTTTATACTCCTAAATGGGAATAAAAATTAAAATACACATTCAATTAAGAATGTGTATTTTAATTTCCTATAATTTTTATTTCATTTTCATAATCTCTATTTTCTATAAGCTGAGATACTGTTACAAATTTATAACCTCTATGTTTAAGTTCTGGCAATATTATTTTTAAAGCTTCATATGTTTGACTTGTAGTATTAACATAATCATGAAGTAATACAATATCTCCATTTCCTACATTGTTAATGACTGTATTTGCTATCTTTTCAACACCAGGATTGCTCCAATCTTTACAATCTTGGCTAGATGACCATAATATTATTTTAATATTATTTTTTTTAGCTAAGTCTTTAAGACATTTATTATAGGAACCAAACGGTGGTCTAAATATTTTTGGTTTTTCTTTTATTACATCGTATATATTTTTTTGGGTTTTATTAAATTCTTCTTCTATTTTTCTACTAGGTATTTTTTTAACATCAACATGAGAGTATGTATGATTTCCAATTTCATGCCCTTCAGCTTTTATTCTCTTTAGTGGTTCAGGATAGAACTCAACATGTTTTCCTAATACAAAAAATGTGGCTTTCACTTCATATTTTTTTAGTAAATCTAATATCTTTGGTGTATATCTCGGATGAGGACCATCATCAAATGTAATAGCTATAACTTTTTTATCTCTAGGACCATTCCAAACAAGTTCTGTATTATCCAAGATTTTGTTAATTACACTTCCATTAGTTTTCATAGAATTTACAATCATTATTCCAGATTCATATCCTATTAACATTACCATAATAATTATCAATATAATCTTTATATTCTTCATATAACTCTATCCCCTTACTAAAAATTGTATACATTATATAGATATTATATGAAGAGTTCATTTATTCTCCCGTTTTTATTTCATTATCATCATAGCTTATCCAATCACTCCATGATCCTAGATAAAGTTTTGATTTTATACCAATTTCATCAAGAGCTACAAAGTTTACACAGCCAGTTATTCCAGATCCACAATGAACAATTATATTTTCATATTTTGATACTTTTTTAAAATGATCTTTTAATTTTTTACTATTCTTTACTTTATCATTTTCTAAAACATCCATCCAAAAATAATTTTGTGCACTAGGAATGTGACCTGCTTTTTTATCAATAGGTTCTACTTCTCCCTTATATCTTTCAAAAGACCTTGAATCAATTATAATAGATTTATTTTTATCTATATTTTTTCTAACTTCATCTACTGTTGCTATCATAGACTGATTTATATTAATATCTAAATATTTATTTTCTTTCTTAGGAATATCAGATGTCAAAGCATAACCTGACTTTATCCAATCTTTTATTCCTCCATCTAAAATATATACTTTGTCATGTCCTATATATTTTAACATCCACCAAAATCTAGAAGCACCTGCAACTTCTCCATCATCATAAACTACAACTATTGTACTATTCCCTATCCCACAACTTTCTAATTTTGATTTAAACTCATTTAAATTAGGTAACGGATGTCTTCCTCCATGTTCTTTTACATCTCCTGCTAGATCTTTATCCATATCCATATATACTGCGTTTGGTATATGTTCTTTCAAATAACTATCTTTACCATATGAAGGCGTCTGTAAATCAAATCTACAATCTACTACAACCATATCACCATTATTATTTTCTTTTAACCATTTTGCACTAACTAAATTTTTCAAAACATCACTTCCTAACTTTAAAATAATAATCTATATGTTTATTCTATCAATTATTTGGAAATAGTTCTATATATAAAAATAAATATAAGCTTTTTAAAACCACCTGCATAGCAGATGGTTTTCTTTATACAAAAAACTAGTCAAGACTTTTTAAGTCTTGACTAGGGTCATGTTAAATTCTAATAACATTATTTATTATCTTTGTGCTTCATACTCTTTAAGTAGTTTTACAAATAACTCGGGAATTTTATCCATTTTTTCTGGTGTTTCAACAAAAGAAAGTCTAAACTGTGTGCTTCCTGGGTTGGCTTCACTGTCTTTAATATCATAGAATCCACTCATAGGTGCTACTAATAATGTTGTTTCAACACCATCAATATTAACTGAACCTTCACCTGCACAATATAATACAAAATCAATTGCGTTAAAACCTGGTTTAACAACATTTCTAACATCTACAACTGTGTAAATAGATGCATCTGGATTCGAAACAATAAGATTAGGCTCTTGCTCCTTTAATCCTTTATAAACTTTTAAGATTTGTTCTCTATAATATTCTCTGATTTCTTGACACCATCCTAAGATTCCTTCTTTACTCTCATGAGCTAATGCACCAAATATGTACTGACCAATAGCATTTGCGCAAAGATTAGCTGTATATTCAGCTATTGAACGGTTATTAAATTCGGCATTATCTGTAATTAATGCACCAATTCTTAAACCACATGCATTCCATACTTTAGAAGCAGTCTCAATACTAATTCTTCTACCTTCAATTCCAGGAACATCTGCATCAGTTACACCCCAAATACTTACAAGTGGCTTATCTGTATCATAATAAAGTTCACGATATGCTTCATCACTTACCATCCACATATTGTACTTCACACAAAGCTCTGCTAATGCTTTCATAGAATCATAGTCATACAGCTGACCAGTAGGATTATCATATGGTATTACTAATAATGCTCCTGGATTATTCGCCTTAATTACTTCTTCAATTTTATCAATTTCTGGAAGATCGAAGTTTCCATTTTCATTTAATTGACGCTTTACAGTAACTGTTTTTCTTCCAGTTCTTTCTGCAAACGAAATGTAATTTGTATATGCTGGGTCAATCATTAATAAAGGACTTTCATCTGTTCCTGCTGGCCCACATGTACCAATTAGTAGCAATTCCATTGCTGTTGATCCACCATCTGTAACTTGAATGTGAAGCTTACTTGTATCAAAACCTTCACAATTTAAAATGTTCCTAAAAGCATCTTGACATTCCTGAGTTCCAGCAGTTGTTGTATATCTAATAACACCACTAGCAAATGGACTGTTCTTTGCATCTAATGCAAACATTCTCTTTTGCATTGCAGTGTTTGCTGGAAGAGAAACGTTTCCAATACCCACATTAATAACAGCTTCTGGTTTTACTTTTCGCTCTTCATACTTCATTTGTGCAAGACGAACTGCTGATGGTTTTCTTGACTCAAAGTGAGCAGATAATATAGGTTTGTTCATATGAAATACCCCTTTTCATTAGAATTTTTTCTTACATTGTAATTTTAACATGAAATTGTATAATTTTCACTCTTTTTTTAATATTATGTTTTATGAAGTAAAATTATAATATCTACTATTCGTCTTAATAATTCTTCCCTAGCTGTAATTATAAGAAAACGCTTCTCTAGTTTAATTAGTATTTGTAATTCTCTTTAGAAAAAATTGTGTATCTTATATTATTATTTGATAGAATAATTCATGAATAATTGTACGCCTAAACGATTTTTTTATCTATTCCCAAAGGTATATTTTTTTTGTATAATAGTAATTGGATAAATGCACTTTAATAATAAGGAGGATTTTAACTATGAATGAACTTACTTCAAATTTTAATAATCTATCAGAAAAAGAACAAATAGAATTTATAAAATCTATAGTTCCACAAATTGAAGCATTGGTTAAAAATAATAAAGATGAATTAATGAGAGAATTCTCACCTGTAATCGATAAGTTATTAGAACAGTATGGTATAACAATGGACCAAGTTATGATGATGCTTCAAATGTTTAATCCTCAAAATTAAAAGAACCTCTTAAGAGGTTCTTTTATTATCTAGGTTCTACTATAAGCTTTATAGCTGTTCTTTCTTCACCATCAATATCAACATCAGTAAAAGCTGGTATACATATAAGATCCATACCACTTGGTGCAACAAATCCTCTTGCTATAGCAACAGCCTTAACACCTTGGTTTAAAGCGCCTGCTCCTATAGCTTGTATTTCTGCCGAACCTTTTTCTCTTAAAACTCCAGCTAGAGCCCCTGCTACAGAATTTGGATTAGATTTTGATGAAACTTTTAATACTTCCATTTCAAATATGCCCCCCTTAATATTATTATGTTTCCTTGTGCATTTAAAATTGGATTTCTTGTTTATATTATTCTACATCTAAAATCTAAATCCTTTTTTTATTTACAAATCATATCCGATTTTTCTAAATTTACTGTATCTTTCAAAAACTATTTCTTCTTTAGTTTTCTTAGAATACTCATTTAGTTGTTCTACTATATAGTCTTTTATTTTATCTGATGTAAACTCAATATTCTTCTGTGATCCTCCTAAAGGTTCTTTTATTATTTTATCAATAACATTTAGTTTATATAGATCAGAGCTTGTCAGCTTCATTATTTCTGATGCCTCATTTGCTTTAGAAGCATCCTTCCACAATATACTAGAAAGCCCTTCCGGAGATATTACAGAGTATATAGAGTGTTCAAGCATAGCTACTTTATTAGATACACCAAGACCTAATGCTCCTCCACTTCCTCCTTCTCCGATAACTATAGATATTACAGGAACTTTTAAAGAACTCATTTCAAATAAATTTTTAGCTATTGCTTCTCCTTGACCTCTTTCTTCAGCTTCAAGACCACAAAACGCTCCTGGAGTATCTATAAAAGTTATTATAGGCCTCTTAAACTTTTCTGCCTGTTTCATAAGCCTCAAAGCCTTTCTATATCCTTCAGGATGTGGCATACCAAAATTTCTTTCTATATTTTCTTTTACATCTTTTCCTTTTTGATGACCTATTATAGTAACAGGCATATTTTCTATTATTCCTATTCCTCCAACTATAGCTTTGTCATCTTTATACAATCTATCACCATGAAATTCTATAAATTCACTGCATATATTTTTTATATAATCTTCAGTTGTAGGTCTACTAGATGCTCTACTTATATTTACCTTTTGCCACGCAGTTAAATTTTCATATATTTCATTTTTTAGATTCACAAGCTTTTTACTAAGCATATCTATTTCATTAGATAAATCTATATTATTTTCTTTCGATATTTTTTCAAATTCTGCAATTCTATTTTCAAGCTCTATAATGGGCTTATCTATATCTAAATTATTCATACTTAGCCCTCCTTAATATCCATGCATTCTCAATATTTGCTGGATTTTGTTTTTCATATTTTTTCTACTTACAATCAAATCTAAAAATCCATGTTCTAATAAGAATTCAGATTTTTGAAATCCTGCAGGAAGATCTTGCTTAATTGTCTGTTTTATAACCCTAGGACCAGCAAATCCTATCAAAGCATTTGGCTCTGCCATTATAACATCTCCAAGCATAGCAAAACTTGCCGTTATTCCACCAGTAGTAGGGTCTGTCAATACAGATATATACGGTAGTCCATTTTCACTAAGTTTATTTAAAGCTTGAGAAGTTTTTGCCATTTGCATTAAAGATATTATCCCTTCTTGCATCCTAGCTCCTCCAGATGCACATACTATTATAACAGGTAATTTATTATCTATAGCATACTCAATAGCCCTAGTTATCTTCTCTCCAACTATATAACCCATACTTCCCATCATAAACGCTGAATTCATTACACAAAGTACAACATCTATACCATTTAACTTACCGTAACCAGTTATAACAGCATCTTTTTCTCTACTTTTTGCAGTATATCTTTCTAGCTTTTCTTCATATTCAGGAAATTCTAATATATTTATAGAAACTAAATCTTCATCTAGTTCTTCAAACGTTTTTTCATCTATTAACAAATCTACTCTGCTCCTAGCAGAAAGTTTAAAATGACGATCGCATTTAGGACATAAGCTTAAATTTTCTTCTACTTCTTTTATGAAAATATTACTATTGCAATTTTCACACTTTATCCAAAACTTTTCATCAACACTTTTATTCTTAAATTTTTTATTAACAGATACTTGTGCATACCCTTTTTCTTTACTTAATAATTTTTTAATCATATTTCACCTCTATAAATTTATGATTATGTTATATTTTTATTTATTCATAAACTCATTTTCTATAAATTTAGTATGGTGTTCATCGTTTATAAAAACTTCACTCGCCATTAATTTTTTCTGAAATTCTACATTAGTTTCTAATCCTTCAATAATTAATTCATCTAATGCTCTTTTCATTCTATTTATGCATTCTTCTCTATCATTTGCCCAGCATATAAGTTTTCCTATCATAGAATCATATAAAGGCGGTATAGTATATCCACCATATACAAAACTATCAAATCGCACTCCAAGTCCTCCAGGAACATGAATAGACTCTATTTTACCAGGACAAGGCCTAAAATTATTGAATGCATCTTCAGCATTTATTCTACATTCTATTGCATGACCATTAAACTTTATATTTTTCTGAGAATAAGGAATCTTTTCTCCAGATGCTATTAATATTTGTAATTTTATCAAATCAATTCCAGTTATCATCTCAGTAATAGGATGTTCTACTTGTATTCTAGTATTCATTTCTATAAAATAGAAATTTCTATCCTTGTCAACTATAAATTCAACAGTTCCAGCACCTATATAATCTACAGATTTTGTTGCTTTTACAGCGGCATCGTATAATTCATTTCTAGTCTTTTCGTCTAAATATGGAGAACGACATTCTTCTATAACCTTTTGATTTCTTCTTTGCATAGAACAATCTCTATCTCCAAAATGAACTACATTACCAAACGAATCTCCAAAGACTTGTACTTCTATATGTCTAGGATTTTCTATATATTTTTCTAAATACATCTCGTCATTTCCAAATGAAGATAAAGCTTCAGCTTTGGCTATATTAAAATTAGCTACTAATTCTTCTTCATCATTAGCAACTCTCATTCCTTTACCTCCACCTCCACTTGAAGCCTTTACAAGAACTGGATATCCAATTTCTTTAGATACAGCAATTGCGTCTTTTATATTCAAAATTATCCCTTTTGATCCTGGAACAACAGGCACTTTAGCTTTTATCATAGTTTCTCTAGCTGTTGCTTTATCACCCATTTTGTCTATTTGTTCATAATTTGGACCTATAAATATAATATTATTTTCTATACATTTTTTAGCAAAAGTAGAGTTTTCAGATAAAAATCCAAACCCTGGATGAATTGCATCACATTTCATTTTCATAGCCAAATATATTATATTATCTATATTATTGTAGCTTTTGCTTATCTTATTAGGACCTATGCATATAGATTCATCTGCCATATATCTGTGCAGAGATTCTTTATCCGCTTGAGAATATATAGCAACAGTCTTTATTCCCATTTCTTTACATGTTCTTATTATTCTAACAGCTATTTCCCCTCTATTTGCAATAAGTAACTTTTTTATCATAATATCCTCCTTTAATTATCCGTTAACTTTAATCTTAAATAAAGGTTGATCGTATTCAACTAATTCTTCATTTTCTACTAATACCTCTATAATTTCTCCATCAACATCGCACTCTATTTCGTTCATAAGTTTCATAGCTTCAAGAATACATAAAGTATCTCCCTTTTTAACTTTATCTCCAACATTAACAAAATCACCATCTTCTGGACTTGAAGCCGAATAAAAAGTTCCCATTATAGGTGCATTCACTATGTATGTATTATTATCAGTTTCAGATTCTACAATTTCTTCTTTATTAATTGTAATTATTTCTTTTTTAGCTTCATCTTTTATATTAGGTACACTATCTATAGTAGTAATATCACCTTTTTGTATAGATAATTTTAAATCATTCATTTCTATATCAAATTTATTTATACTAGTTTTATCTATTGCCATAATTAATTCTTTAATTTCATTTATATTCATAAATTATACCTCCTTTTTATACCTGGTACTAATACTATATCATATTATACCATATTATTATTTGCAGATACAATAAAAAATTCGTCTAATGCTACGTATTGACTCATGTCGCCAACGAGTACTACGGTCTCCGTTGCTCAAAATAGTTTATACTGTAGTACTTTCAAGCAACGTTATCCATAAGTTGAAAATATTTATCTTATTTCGTTTTATAAAAAAAGATACTGTTGACTAATCAGTCAACAGTATCTTTTAGTTTGACTTACCATAAAAAAATGTTTTTATAGGCTTTAAGTTATATTTATTTGGCATTATTATTTGTTCAGTACTTCCCACAAATAAAACACCATTGCTGTTTAATGATTTACTAAAATTTGAGTATATATCAGATTTAGCTTCTTCCGTGAAATATATCATTACATTCCTACAAACTATCAGATCACAATTATCCACATACTTATCTTCTAATAAATTATGTCTTTTAAATGTAACTCTATTTTTTATTTCTTCCTTTATTAAAAATCTATCTAATTTTTTATCAAAATACTTACTTATAAATTCTTTAGGTAGATTCCTTAAACTCTTTTCTTGATACACTCCTAATTTAGCCTTTGCCATGGCCTCTTTATCAAGATCAGTTGCAATAATATTAATCTTATTTAAAGGCATAAATTTACTAAGCAACATAACTAAAGAATAAGGTTCCTCACCTGTAGAACAAGCAGCACTCCATATTCTTAAATTTTTATTTTTTCTTAGAAGTTCAGGAATTATGGTATTTTCCATTACTCTCCACTGTTCTAAATTCCTATAAAATTCTGATACATTTATAGTCATATAATTTATAAATTCATTGAACAAATCCACATTTTTATTTATAGCATCAAAATACTTCTCAAAATCGTTATATCCATTTCGCATAGCTAGAGACTCTAATCTTCTATTCATCTGCTTTTCTTTATATAAAGAAAGATTTATTCCTGTTTTTTTATATATTTTCTCTTTAAAAAGATCATATCCTTTCATTAAATGTCTACATCCTCCTCATTTACATTCATAGTAAGCTCTATCTTCTCATTTTCATTATCAATATTTGTTATCTTTACTTTAACATCTTGATCTACTTTAACTACATCTTTTGGATTTTTAACAAATTCATAAGAAAGGTTAGATATGTGTACAAATCCATCGATTATATCATTTAATTTTACAAAAACTCCATAATCTTTAACTACTTTTACCTTACCATTTACAATATCTCCCACATTATAACTTTCTACAAACTCATCCCAAGGTCTTTTTTGTAATGCCTTTATGCTAAGAGCAAGTCTTTGAGTTTCTTTATCTAAAGATATAACCTTAACCTTAACTAAATCTCCTATTTTATATTCACATTCATGCTTTCTAGCCCAAGATAATTCAGAATTATGAACAAGTCCTACAAAACCATTTAAATCTACAAATACTCCATAATCCTTTATATCTTTAACTGTACCTTCTAACAAATCTCCACTTTTTACACTTTCCATAAAATCTAACTTTTTCTTTTCTTCTTCTTTAATTAAAAGATTTTTTCTTGAAAGAACGAATCTTTTTTTACTAGAATCTACATCTATAATTTCACAGCTCATAATTTTATCTTTATATTCTTTAAAATCTATATTTTTAATATACTTAGTATTTATATGGCTAAGTGGAATAAATCCTCTTATACCTTTATAACTTACTATAAGTCCACTCTTAGATTCTTCAGTTACCTTAACATCTATAATTTGTCCTATTTCTAATTCGCTCCATGTTTTTACTTCTTGAGCTCGTTTATTAGAAACTATGACATCCCCTGAATTTCTATCCATTTTTATAACTTTAACGTTGATAATATCTCCAATTTTTATTTCTTCATCCTCACAAACCTCTGATTTAGGAAGAACTCCATCAGTTTTATAATTTAAATCAATATAGTATTCGTCGTATTTTTCTAAAATAACCTTACCTTCTACATTTTGCCCTACCTTTATAGTTTTAAATGAATCTTCTTCTTTAAGTAGCTGTTCCATTTCATTGCTCATGTATTCATCTCTCCCTTGCATTTATTTTAATCAAATATTTTTTATAAATTTTATTACATCTTCGATTATCCAACTAGGAGTTGATGCTCCTGCCGTTATACCAACACAAGAATATGTATTAATATTATTGGCATCCAAATCATCCACAGTCTCTATATGGTATGTTTCAACATTTTCTTCACATATTTTGACCAATTTCTGAGTATTTGAACTATGTTTACCTCCAATTACAATCATACAATCCACTTCTTTTGAAAGTTCACTTGCTGATTTTTGTCTATCTCTAGTTGCCAAACAAATAGTATTGTGTACAATAACATCTTCTAAAATATTTTTTAATTTTTTACTTATTTCTTGGTACATATTCAGATTTATAGTAGTCTGAGCAACTACACAATACTTCTTATAATTTCTAGGAATTCCACTTAAATCCTCTATATTTTTTATAATTATAGCCTCATTATCACACCATCCATTTATTCCTACAACTTCTGGATGAAATTTATCTCCTACAATTATAATTTTATAGCCTTTATCATAGTATTCATTAGCTATATCTTGTATTTTTTTTACAAAAGGGCAAGTAGCATCTATAACTTTAAGGTTCTTATCTACAGCACTGCTATATATATCTTTTGATACTCCATGAGATCTTATTATAACCTTGGATTTTTGATTAACTTTATCCAAGTTATCTACAACCTTTAACCCTTTATCTTCGTATACCTTTACAGCTTGTTTATTATGTATAAGCGGACCTAGTGAATAAACTTCATTCTTATTCATAGTTTCTAGTTCTTCCCAAGCCATATCCATAGCTCGTTGTACTCCAAAACAAAACCCTGCATAATCAGCAACCTTAAACTTCAAGTGCCTCCCCCCTTAATCTACATGTTTTTTGATATTTTCACCTATAATATCTAAAACCTGTTGGCTTAAATCTTCATACTCTTTTGAATTCAATTTTTGTCCGTAATATGAGTCAAAACTTATAGGATCACCTATATATATAGTGATTTTACTAAACAATTTATACGTAGTTATTATAGACACAGGACAAACTCTAGCTTTCCCTCTAATTGACAACATACTTGTTCCTGCTTTTGCCTTGCCTAAATTTTCTTGTTTCATTCTAGTACCTTGCGGAAATATACCCAAAGCTCCATTTGATTTCAATATTTTAAGAGCGGTCTTTATAGTTGATATATCTGTTTTACTTCTATCAACAGGAAAAACATTTACATTTTTCAAAAAACTTCCCACTATTTTGTTTTTGAACAGTTCTTTTTTTGCCATATAAGAAACTTTTCTTGGCATTAATGAGCCAATTAACATAGGATCTAAATTATTTTTGTGATTTGACGCAAATATCAGAGGCTCATCCATAGGAACTCTTTCTTTACCGATTACCTCTATTTTATAAAACATACTTATAATTGGAATAAATATACCTGAACATACCTCGTATAATCCCAAATACATCTCCTCCTATTTCATATATTCCATTATATCAGAAACTACTTCTTCTATGTTTTTACTTGTAGTATCTATTTCTACAGCATCATCTGCTTTAATAAGTGGAGCAAAAGATCTTTTTGAGTCTATTTCATCTCTATTTTTAATATCATTAACTATATCATCTAAATTTATATTATGTCCTTTTTCTTTTAATTCCTTATACCTTCTTCTTGCTCTTTCATTTATACCAGCTGTTAAATAAAACTTAAGATTTGCATCTTTAAATACATAACTTCCAATATCTCTACCATCCATTATTACAGAGTATCTTTTACCCATTTTTCTTTGTAGTTCCACCATTATCTCTCTTATTTCTTTTATTTGTGCAACTTTTGAAACATTCCCACTTACACTTAAAGTTCTTATTTCTTCATTTACAATTTCATTATCTAGATATATATTATTATCTTTAAAGTCTATTTGTGTTTTTTTAGCCATTTCTATTAAAGCATTCTCATCATCAACATCTATTCCATCTCTTATAGCTTTGTACGTAATAGCTCTATACATTGCTCCTGTGTCTATATAGTTTATATCAAGTTTATTTGATACTATTTTTGCAATGGTGCTTTTTCCTGCCCCTGCTGGTCCATCTATAGCTATAACTATATTATTCATTTGATTCACTCCTTCTACTTAAATCTGCTCTTAATTTTTTTGCCTCATTTAAATAAATATGAACTATTTTATCTTTTTCTATATCTGTATTCACATGCATCAATACTCTTATACATTTGTCTAAACTATTTTTTATATACTTTTCTTCAAAATTCAAAAGAGGTATATCATTAAGATTCAGTAATTCTCTTACAGCAACCGAAGCGTATACTTCATCTAAATCCCTTGTCATAGTAAATATAATACTAATTATATCGTCTTGTTGTAAATTATTCATATCTATTATTTTTTGTATTAATATTTTTGTTTCATTCAATATACACATTTTTTCATTTTTATCTACAGTAGTAGCGCCTCTTATAGCTAATGTCTTCATTTTATCACCATCGCAAATCAATATTATATCAAATTTTATACACTTATACCAGCTAGATAACCCGTCGAAAAGGCAATTTGAAGATTATATCCTCCAGTTAAACCTTCTATATCGATAACTTCTCCAGCATAATAAAGATTTTTTATAGTCTTAGATTCCATAGTAGACGAATCAATAGATTTAACACTTATTCCTCCCGAAGTAACTATAGATTCATTTATACTTTTTGTTCCACTACAATTTAGTTTCAACTCTTTTATACTATCTACTATCTTATTTTCTTCTTCTTTTGTTAAATTATTTGGCTTTTTATCAATATTTAAATATTCTAATAAATGTTTTGTAAAATTAACCGGAAGAATTTCTTTTAAGTTATTATATATACTTTTATTACTATTCTTTCTTATAACTTTACGTACTTCATCTTTTGTAATAGTTGGAACAAAATCAAAGTTCAATTCAATATTTCCATCTTGTAAATATTTATTAATATAAGAAGATAAGTTAAGTATAACAGGTCCAGTTAATCCAAAGTGAGCAAATAAAATATCACCCTCAATACTTATCTTTTTATTTTTAAAGTATTTTGTAGATACTTTTACATTTTTCAACGAAATTCCCTGCAAATTTTTTATCCAATCTTCGTTAAACACAAGTGGTACTAAAGCAGGATATATTTTAGTTATATTTTCTCCATGTTTTTTAAGTATACTATGAATTTTACCATCAGATCCGGTCTTAGGATAAGAATGTCCACCTGTAGCAATTATTACTTTGTCAGCTTTTATAGTATAATCATCGTCCAAAATCACACCCTTAATTTCTTCATTTTCAACAATAATATCCATAAGCGTTTTTTCATAGATTATCTTTACTCCAACTTCATTCAACTCATCCTGTAAAGCCTTTATTATTATATCAGACTTGTCTTTTTCAGGATAAACCTTGTAATCTTCTTCTGTTTTAAATTCAATACCACGATTTTTAAAAAATTCTAAAAGGTCTAGATTAGTAAAAGTATACAAGCTACTATATAAAAATTTAGGATTTTTAATTATTTTTCCCAAAAAATCTTCTATATCTCTTATATTAGTTATATTACACCTTCCACCACCTGTTATTTTCAATTTTTTACCTAGTTCTTTATTTTTTTCTATCAATATTACTTCATTATTTTTAGCAGCTGCTATGGCTGACATCATTCCAGCTGGTCCACCACCAATTACAATAACTTTACTCATATTTTTCACCTTCCAAGTGACTTGTATCATTAGTCTTTATTATTACCGGTCCATAGTTTCTAAATTCTACTATATTTAAAGCCGTATTATGCTGTTTAATCCTATATATATTTGATAATTCACTTTCTAGTAAGCTTAATAATAATACTTTTATAGACATTCCATGTGATACTAATACTATATTAGAATTTTCATGTTTTTCATTTATTTCATTTATACAAGCTAGCAGCCTTTCCTTTAACTTGTATAAATTTTCAGCTTTAGGTATTAAAGCATTATGAGGTTCATTTCTCCAGACAGTATAAACATCAGAGTAATCTCTTTTTATTTCTTCTATAGTAAGACCTTCCCACTCTCCAAAATTTATTTCTCTAAGATTTTCTTTATATTCTACCTTCTTATTCAAAGTATTAGAAATCAGCTCAGAGGTTTGAACCGTTCTACCAAGGTCACTACTGTATATATAATCTATATCGTATTCAGAAAGCTTTTTAGCAAGTCTTTGAGCCTGTTTAATCCCATTTTCAGTTAGTTTCGAATCTCCATGACCTTGAGTTCTCCCATCTATATTCCAAAACGTTTCTCCATGCCTTACTATAAAAAATCTATTCATACATATCCTCCTATTGTACATTGTAATTTCAACTAAATATTTTATGATAAAATTGCTCAAAATAAAAAAGTCTTCCTTTGAAGATTTTAAAGGTAGACTTTTTTGAAATTCGTAACGGAATTTATACTTATCTATAATTTAAATAAGAATATAATTTCCTATTCATTATAAAAAGAAATAGGAAAATTTCCTATTTCTCATCATAGACATGGTATTCTTTCCATATAGTTTCTAATTTATCAAAATACTCTTTTATTTCTTCTTTTTTTCTCATACCTATGGCAACTATTATTGCATTTGCAACACTTAAAGGGGCAACTAAAGAATCGACAAACGATGCCATATTACTCTTAACCGGAATAATTTCTTCACATATAGATGCAACAGGTGCAAGTACACTGTCTGTTAACGCTATTATGCTAGCTCCTTGTTTTTTTGCATAATTTGCTAGTTCAAATGTTCTTTTTGAATATCTTGGAAAACTTATAGCTATTACCAAATCATCCTCTGTAACTTTAAGAATTTGCTCAAATACATCGCTTATTCCATAACTTACTATATTTACGTTATCTAGAATTATATTTAAATAAAAACCTAAATATTCAGCTACAGCGGTAGAACTTCTAAGACCTACTATATATATTTTCTTTGCTTTTAATATTTTATTTATCCCTTTTTGAAAACTTTCCTCATCTAGTTCTTCTATAGTTGTTTTTATATTTTCTATATCAGCTTTTAATACTTTTTTAAGGATAGTCCAATCATTGGAATACTCTTTAGACATTTCAACTCTTTGAACAGTAGTAAGCTTTGTCTTTATAAGCTCTTGTAGTGATTTTTGAAGTTTAGGATATCCATCAAATCCTAATGCATTAGCAAATCTAACTACAGTCGACTCACTTACACCTACTTTTTCACCTAATTTACCAGCAGTCATAAAAGCTGCTTTGTCATAATTTGCAAGTATAAACTGAGCAATAAGTTTTTGTCCTTTACTTAATTTTGGAAACTGTTCTTTTATAATGACAATTAAATCTTTAGTTTCTTCCATATAAAATTTAACTCCTATTTGATATATTTTTTATCAACATTTTCCCTTCATTAAAAGCCTTTATATTTAAACTTTCACTTCCTTGAGGTACTCTTGCCAATATTGCTTGTTTTAAACTTTCGTCTTTGATATCCTCAATAAGTTCTTTAATAGCTCCTAATGCAACTATATTTGAAACCATTTGCTTTCCTATTTTTTCTTTTGCTGTATCTATAATAGGTATCTTATAACAAAAGTCAGTATCTATATTATCGCCTATATTCACGCAAGAATCAACTAGCAATATTGATTTTTTCTTTATATTTTTTGCATATTTATCAAAAGATTTTTGTGTTAGGCATAAAAGTAAATCTGGGATATTAACTTTTGGATAATTTATATCTCTATCACTTATTATAACCTCTGATTTACTAGCACCTCCTCTAGCCTCTGGTCCATATGATTGACTTTGAACTGCATTAAATCCATTTTTTATAACACTTTCAGCTAATATTATACCAGCAAGTATCAATCCTTGCCCTCCAGATCCGGTTAGTCTCAATTCCTTTTTCACACAGACATCTCCTTTTTAAACATATCTATAATTTTAAAATATTCTTCTACATATTCAGGTTCCTGAATATCTTTAAATTCTCCCATAAACACCTTATTTTCTATATCATCTTTATTTAACTTATCTTTAACTGATATATCAATAAATTTATCTTTCATTTCTTTTATTAAATCAACTGCACTACCTTTTTTATTTTTTCTTCCGTAATAAGTAGGACAAACGCTTACCCCCTCTACTAAAGAAAATCCTTTATGATTTATGCCTTTTTTAACATATTCAATCATTTTATTAACATGATATACAGTAGATCTAGCTACATAAGTAGCTCCTGCACCTGATGCTAGTTGGCAAATATCAAATGCTTTATCTATATTTCCATAAGGTGCTGTAGTACCTTTTTCTTTATTTGGAGTTGTAGGAGAATATTGTCCACCTGTCATTCCGTATATATTATTATTGAATATAATAGTGGTTATATCTATGTTTCTTCTGCATGCATGTATCAAATGATTTCCACCAATAGCACTTGCATCCCCATCTCCAGATATAACTATAACTTTCAAATCAGGGTTTGCAACTTTAAGACCAGTTGCAAATGCGATTGCTCTTCCATGTGTTGTATGTAAAGTATTAAAATCCATATATCCTGCTGCTCTTGATGAACATCCTATTCCAGATACTATACATATTTTATCTTTATCTAAGTTTAATTCTTCTATAGCAACTGCTATAGCTCTCATTAATATTCCATGCCCACATCCTGGACACCAAATATGTGGAAGTCTATCTACTCTAAAATTATTTTTTATTATTTTGCTAGGCATTTTCCCAATACCCCCTTTACGTAATCATTTATGTGCTCAGGAGTTATAATTTCTCCATTTGCTTTATTAATACCATAAATATTACAATCAGTTTTAACTATTCTCTCTACCTCTTGTCTTATTTGACCTAAATTCATCTCTGGAACAAATATCATATTTTTATCTTTGCTTATTTGTTTTATCTTTTCTTCTGGGAATGGCCATATTGTTTTCAAAACAAACATACCTGCTTTTATACCTTCATTTCTCAGATTATTAACCGCTTCTTTAGTAGATCTTGCCATGCAGCCAAATGTCACAAATAATATATCAGAATCTTCAATTAGATATTCTTCATATATTAATATATCATCTAGATTTGAGTTTATTTTGCCCATTAGTCTGTTTAGTAATCTTTCAGCTTCATGGGTGCTATTAACAGGAAATCCTGTTTCATCATGTACAAGTCCTGTTACATTATACCTATACCCGTCTCCAAAATTAGCCATTGCAGGAACTAAATCTTCAGTATATTCATATGCTTTATACTCATCAGCTTCTACTTGAGGTTTTTTTCTATCTATTACAAGCATTTCTCCTTCATTTGGAACTATTACTTTTTCTCTCATATGTGCTATAACTTCATCCATTAACAATATTACAGGAGTTCTGTATTTTTCTGAAAAATTAAATGCTTTTACAGTTAGTTCAAACGTTTCACTAACACTAGTTGGTGATAACGCTATTATGGGATGATCTCCATGAGTTCCCCATCTTGCCTGCATTACATCTCCTTGTGATGGACAAGTTGGAAGTCCAGTACTAGGCCCACCTCTTTGTACATTTACTATTACACATGGTATTTCTGTAATGCACGCGTACCCTATGTTTTCTTGTTTTAATGAAAATCCAGGACCACTTGTTGCTGTCATTGATTTTAATCCACCTAATGATCCACCAATAACAGCTGCCATACTCGCTATTTCATCTTCCATTTGTATAAATTTACCTCCAATTTTTGGAAGTATTGTAGCTGATAATTCTGCTATTTCAGTCGAAGGAGTTATTGGATATCCTGCAAAAAATTTCATACCAGCATATATAGCTCCCTGTACACAGGCTTCATTACCTTGAAGGAATTTTATATTATTATGCATATGGTTTATCCCCCTTAAATTCGACTTCTTCTAAATATATCGCATAATCAGGACATCTCATCTCACATAATCCACATTTTATACATTTATTTTCTTGAGTTATACTAACCTTATCATCGATTATATGCAAAATTTTTTTAGGACAAAACTCTACGCATATTCCGCATCCCTTGCACCAATCGTATTTTATAATTATTTGTTTATCATCCCCTGGCATTTTTTTACCCCCAATGCATTTTAGAATTTTTATTAATTTCATATTATCAAATTTTTCGATATTTTGCAATTTAAATTTCATTTTTAGTCTTTTGTCCTTCATTTTGAAATTATTCTTTCTTTATTCTAAAAATTCCAAACGTGCATATTCCAATATTTTACATGGTTTTATCTGATATTTTTTAACAAAAAAAATAACCCTTAATACAAGAGTTATTTTCTAATCAAATTTTTTCTCCACCAATATAAGTTGCGGAGGATTATTTTTTTGGTTTTTAAAACTGCATTTTAATACATCAAATTTTTTTTGTTCTAAGTTAAACAATAAATCTTCTATCGCTTCTTTTTCTTCTATACCACCATCGTGTCCTAAATATATACAAATACTCAGTATTCCATTTTTTTTCAAAAGATTAAGCGATTTTTTTAATGCTTCAATAGTTGTATCTGCTTTAGTTTTTATATTGTGATCTAATTTAGGTAAGTATCCTAAATTGAAAAATATAGAATCTACTTTTTCATTTATGTATTTATCCATATTTTCATGCCCATCTAATATCAATGTAACATTATTGAATAATTTTTCTTTTTCCAATCTTTTTTTAGTATTTTCTATAGCTTCTTTTTGTATATCAAAACCATAAACTTTACCAGTATTTCCTACCTTTTCAGCTAAATATTGTGTATCATATCCGTTACCAACAGTAGCATCTATTACTACGCAGCCTTCCTTGATTATGTCTTTATTTATTAATTTTGTAAAATCAGTTACATTAGTTAAATATTTAGATCTCAATTTTTTCCTCCTACCCTTTTTTATTACTCTTGCAAGGGTTTTTAAAAAAGTCTGCAAGTTTTAAATATAAATATTCATTTTTATTTATATCTATACCTAATAAAAAATCTCTATTATCTAATTCCTTAAAACCTATATTTCTATAAAAATTTATTTGATCATATTTTTTAACCATAAATATATTTATTCCATTAAGATCCGCCATATTTAATAAAGATTTTATAAGCCCATCTTTTAAAACCATCTCTAATGTCTTATCAAATATATTGATTGTACTTAAAAAAGCTATATTATTTTTAATTTCATACCCTGCAAATCCTAAAAGTTTTTCATTTTCATATGCACACAATATATTCTGTTTTATTTTGCTGTAATCTACATTCTCTTCATCTAGAATACTTTTAATTCTAATTTCACTTTTTTCATACATTTTACAAATGCTTATCATTATTTCCACCTCTAATTATAAAGATTTTAAATAATTTATTTCCTTTTGAGTTAAGTTTCTATATTCTCCTACTTTAAGATTTCCAAGTTGTATATTTCCTATAGCTATTCTTTTTAAAGATAAAACAGGATGCCCTATGGCTTTACACATTTTTCTTACTTGTCTATTTTTACCTTCATGTATTTTAATTTCACACATACTTTGTTTTTCCTCTTTTTTTATAATTTTGAATTCTGCTGGTGCAGTTATATAATCGTCTATTTTTAATCCAGATTCAAATTGTTTTATTTTTATTTTATCAGGTACTAATTTAAGTCTTGCTAAGTAAGTTTTAACAACTTCGTGCTTAGGATGAGTTAATCTATATGTAAGATCTCCATCATTGGTTAGTATTAAAAGTCCAGATGTTTCATAATCAAGCCTTCCAATAGGATATATTCTTTCGTGAACATCTTTAACCAAGTCTAATACTGTTTTCCTATTAAACTGATCTTTTACAGTTGTAACATATCCTTCTGGCTTATTTATCAGTATGTATAGATTTTTTTGCTCTAAATTTATTATTTTTCCATCAACTTCTACCGTATCTTGATTTTCATCAACATTCATACCCAGTTCTTCTACTATTTTTCCGTTAATTTTTACTTTTTTATTTTTTATCAATTCATCAGATTTTCTTCTCGATGCCACTCCGCATAGTGCCATGTATTTATTTAATCGCATAGCAATTCTCCTTTTCTTGTTTGTTAATAAAATATGACTTTTTTATTATATAGTTATATATGTTTTTTTTCTATAGATTTTAATCAATTTATATTGTGAAAGCCTTGATATAATGTTAAAATACCTCTTATATCATATATTTCAAATGTCAAAGTTATTTCGTAGGAGGTTTATCATGGTTTCAAGATATAGAACTAAACATATAATTTTTTTACTACTAATATCATTTATTTTGTTCAAATTTGTAAATAACCCAGAATTTTTTATCCAAAAATTCGAATCCGTGTTAGCTTTAATAAATCCTTTCATTTGGGCTGTTTGTATTGCATATCTTCTCAACCCCATAATGACTTATTTTGAAAGAAGATTTAATATGAGAAGATCTTTTAGTATAATGTTGATTTACTTTTTATTAATAAGTATTCTGAATTTTACCATTACTATACTATCTCCTAAAATAATTGATAGTATAAATGATTTATCCAAAGATCTTCCTGGATATATGACAACAGCTCAGCAATGGATAAATAAAAACATTATAAAATCTAAATTACTTGAATACAGCAATCCTTTTTTAAAAGAAAATTTAAAGGAGATAATAAATGAAGTATTAGGTTTTTTAAATATTACATCTAGTAATTTAGTAACTCAAGCTATTAATATTACTTCTAATTTATTTAATGCTATAATCGGAGTAATAATTTCTATTTATCTATTAAAAGACAAAGAAAATCTTATACATAGTATTAAAAGACTTTTATATGCAATTCTAGGAAAATTCAAATCAGATAAGGTTATAGATTTTTTTAAGATAGTAAATAAAATCTTTTCTCAATATATAATAGGAAAATCTATAGATTCTTTGATAATAGGTATTATATGTTTTGTAGGTCTATTAATGCTTAAAGTTCCTTATGCACTTTTAATAAGCATAATAATATGTGTATCTAATATGATTCCTTACTTCGGTCCATTTATAGGGGCTGTTCCTGCTATACTTATTACTTTAATAAATAATCCCATACAAGCTATTTGGGTAGCTTTATTTATATTATTACTTCAGCAATTTGATGGTCTTTATCTTGGACCTAAAATATTGGGAGATAAAGTAGGTCTTAATCCATTATGGATTATAGTTGCTGTTATACTAGGTGGAGGGCTATTTGGTATTTCTGGTATGTTTTTAGGAGTTCCTGCTATGGCTATTATAAAGATACAACTTGAGAAATATATAAATATCAAATTAAAAGATAAAAGCATTATATGAAAAATAAAAAAGAGATATTCACTTTAAAAATTAATTTTCAAAGTGAATATCTCTTTTTTATACAAAAAATCAAAAAATTTCAAATATATAATCCGATTTTATTGGGTAAATTAATATAAAGTGAAACTTAGGAGGTAACATAATGTATAAAAATACTAAAAACAAATCATGCAATGATAGATTAGAATTTGCTGATGAATTGAATATACCTAATTCTCAACATCCAAAACAAACAGGTTCTGTAAGCCAAAATACAAGTAGACCACTACCTAAAAAATATAAGAAAAAGTAAATAAATGAAAATGGGCTATTAAATTAGTCCATTTTTATTTTTGCAAAATAGACTACAACTCATACAAACACTCTAGTATCATCTTAAAATCCATTTCTTGTTTCATATAATCCCCTTCATTTGCTAAAATAATTATATAAATAATCTTTGTATCAATCCACCTATGTACATCATAAGTTAATATCAGAAAGGAGGGAATTAAATGTTTTTTTATAACAATCATCAGCAACCACCTGGTCCTCCACCTTCATATACTCCTAAACAATCAAGTAAAGGTCCTAGTTTAAAAGCAGTAGACCCTGGTGCTATAAGATTTTGTAAATATAAATTCACTTATATATGGCTTGAAAATGGACGAAGTTTTTGGACTTGGATCTTATTCGTAGGTCCAACATCTATAGCAGGATACCGATGGATGAGAGGAAGATGGCGTTATTTTGGAACAGATATAAGAAATATAGAAAGTTTCCATTGTTAATTAAAAAATACCAGTCAAAAGACTGGTATTTTTGATTACATATTTTTAGCTTTTTTAGTACATTCTCTCATACCTTTTATAACAGCAGTTCTAAATCCATACTCTTCTAAAGTAGCAACTGCTTCTATAGTAGTACCTCCAGGTGAACATACCATATCTTTAAGCTCTCCAGGATGTTTTCCAGTTTCAAGAACCATTTTTGCAGATCCTAAAACTGCTTGAGCTGACATTTTGTAAGCTTTGTCTCTAGGCATACCATCTGCTACAGCAGCATCTGCCATAGCCTCAATAAACATAAATACATATGCAGGAGAAGATCCGCTAGTTGATATAACTACCTCCATCAGCTTTTCATCTATAATCTCTATTTTTCCAAAGCTCTTGAATATATTAACTACTTCTTCAACCTCTTCTTTTGATATATTTTTATTAGGACATATACCTGTCATACCCTCACCTACAAGTGCTGGTGTATTAGGCATAGTTCTAACCATTTTTATATCTTTTCCAAATGCATCTTCTACATCTTTAATAGTTTTTCCAGCTGCTATACTAACTATAACAACATCTTCTTTAACAAAATCCTTTATATCATCAATTACAGAATTATATACATTTGGCTTTACCGATAACACTATAATATCTGAAATTTTTGCTACTTCTTTATTATCCATTGTAGTCTTAACTCCATATTCACTTGAAGCAATATCTAAACTACCCTTATATCCATCAGCAACAATTACATTTTCAGATTTTAATAACCCAGATTTAACTACTCCACCAATCATTGCTCTTCCCATATTTCCACAACCTATAAAGCCTATTACTTTATTCATCTTGAACCTCCTAAAATTTTAATCTATGCTGATTTTCTATCCTTAGTTTCTGTATTTTTAGACGCAGTCATAAACATACTTACACAAGTATAGAAAATAACTCCCATTACTAACCATTTTAAAGTCTCCATTGGTAATGATTTTACTATATATGCTGCAATTATAACTCCTATTACACCACCAATTGTAATTCCCATAGAAGCTTTTCTATCATAAGCCCCTTCTTTAACAAACTTAGTTGATGCAACTGGCATTAAAAACGCACAAGACCCCATCATTATAGGGAATGCTACCTTTGCAGACATTCCAAGTAAATATACTAAAGCCATACAAGGAGCATACAAACCTATACCAGCAGTCATTAATGCCCCTAATATAAAGTTTCCGATTATGCCTATAATTAATTTCATTCCTGTTAACCCAATAGCTTCTCCACCACCAGGCATCCATCCCATCTTACCTGCAAGCATAAGAAATCCTGTTATAAATAAAGCAAACGACATTGTAAACTGAATTTTCTTTTCAGAAAATCTAGAAATAACAGCAGCTCCTACCCAAGCTCCAACTGTTGCAGCTGCAAGCATACTGACTAATGTAACAGCATCCACTTCTATAACTGTCATAAATATGAATGCCTCAGTTATAACAGACGTTGTATGAGAAACATTTAATGTTCCTGGGAGAGTTCTATCATTAGTTTGTTTAAACCCTCTTAGCAATGCAGTTGTTGGAGCAAATGCTCCAATTCCTAGAGTATCAAAAAAATCAGTTATAAAACCAATTGAAATAAGTTTTGTCCATGAATTATTCTCCAAATCATTCTTGTTTTTCATGAAATCTTTAAAAAATATAAAAATAAACCATGCTCCAAATACTCCTAAAATACCTAAAAGCGCTTTAATCATTTGTCTATCTCTCCCTTTTATATTATGTCTTATATTATTTTTATCCGAAAGCTAAGAGTTCTAAGTATCCATTTTCTTAAAGATGGAGATAAGAACTCTACAGCTTCTGGATTAGTTTACCCACAGGTCACTTACGCATCTAAAAATTCAATTAAAGTAAAAACTCAATCTTAATTAAGTTTCACTTTATTTAATTAAAAGCTTGTTCTGTTCTCTCTATTATTTCATCTTGTAATGATTTGCTTAAGTTGTGGAAATGGTCACTATATCCTGCAACCCTAACTATTAAATCCTTATATTCTTCTGGATTATTTTGAGCATTTATTAATAATTGTCTATCTACTACGTTAAACTGAATATGATGTCCATCCATAACAAAATAAGACTTAACTAATGCAGCCATATTCTCAAGACCTTCCTCTCCAGCAACAACTGATGGTGTGAATTTTTGATTTAATAAAGTTCCACCTGTTCTTAAATGATCCATCTTAGCTGCTGATTTAACCACAGATGTTGGTCCATTTCTATCTGCTCCTTTAGCAGGAGATATACCTTCTGATAAAGGCTTATTAGCTAATCTTCCATTAGCACTAGCACCCATTACTTCTCCAAAATAAACATGGCATGTAGTAGGAAGCATATTTATTCTATAGTATCCACCCTTCATATTCTTTCTATCTGTAACTTCATTATGGAATGTATTAAATGCATCTAACATTAATTCATCTGCATAATCGTCGTCATTTCCATATTTAGGAGTTTTATTTAAAACAATATTATGGATTTGTTCATGACCTTCAAAATTATTGTCTAGAGCTTCCATTAACTCGTTCATACTAAATTTCTTTTTATCATATACATTATATTTTATAGAAGATAAACAATCAGTTATAGTTCCTATACCTACACCTTGAATATAATTCGTATTATATCTAGCACCTCCAGCATTATAGTCTTTAGCCTCCTTAATACAATCACTAACTACTATAGATAAGAATGGAGATGGCATATTTTTAGCATAAATACTCTCTATTACATTGTTTCCTCTAATCTTTATTTCTACAAAATGATGTAATTGCTTTTTAAATGCTTCAAATAATTCTTCATAACTTTTGAAATCTTCAGCTTTTCCCGTTTTTATACCTAATTGTTTACCAGATATTTTATCATATCCATCATTAAGAGTTAGCTCTAGTATCTTAGGTAAATTCATATAACCAGTTAGAATATAAGCTTCTTTTCCATACGCCCCAGTTTCAACACAACCACTAGTACCACCTTCTCTAGCATCTTCTATGCTTTTTCCAGCATTAAGTAACTCTTGTATTATAGCATCTGTATTATAAAAAGCGGGTTGACCCCATCCTTTTCTAGATATTTCACAAGCTCTTTTTAAAAATCTGTGAGGAGTTTTTTTGCTTATTTGAACATTAGAACTAGGTTGTAAAAGCTTCATTTCATCCATAGTATCTAATATTAAATAACTCACTTCATTTATACCATCATGTCCTTCAGATGTAACACCACCAGTATTTATATTAGCAAAATCAGTATAAGTTCCACTTTCTTTTAGTGTTATACCTACTTTTGGAGGAGCTGGTTGATTATTAAATTTAACCCATAAACACTCTAATAATTCCTTGGCATTATCAGCAGTTAAACTACCTTCTTCAACTTCCTTTTCATAAAAAGGATTTAAATGTTGATCAAGTCTTCCTGGACTGAATGCATCCCATATATTTAATTCTGTAGTAACTCCAATATGAACAAACCAGTACATTTGAATAGCTTGATGGAATGTTTTAGGAGCATGAGCTGGAACAACTGCACAATTCTCAGCAATTGTAAGAAGATCTCTTTTTCTATTCTCATCAGTCTCTTTACTTGCCAACTCTTTTGCATATTCAGAATAACGTTTTCCATAAATCATTATAGCATCACAGCAAATACTCATAGCTTTAAGCTGATTTTCTTTTTCATATGCTTCTTTATCATTCATATAATCTATCTTAGATAAAGATTCTTCTATATCTTTCTTAAAATCTAAGAATCCTTTTTTATACATTTTTCCATCTGCAACCGTATGACCTGGTCCTCTTTGTTCCATAAATTCAGTAAATATTCCGTTTTCATAACAATCTAACCAATCACGAGTCATATGATCATATATCATTTTTCTTATAGAACGGTTCTCCCAGTACGGAATAATTTTTTCTTCTTGAATTTTTCTAGCTTCTTCATTCACCTTAAAAGATATTTTTTCTCTAGCATCCATAACTGTGAAATCTTCTAATGTATGGCAACAAAGTTCTGGAAAAGTCGGAGATGATTGAGGACCTTCTCCTTTTTCACCTACTATTAATTCATCTTCATTTATACAAAGTGTTCTATTTTCCATAAAATACTTGAAAGCCAAAGCTCTAACAACGGGAACAGCTTCAGTACCAGAATACTTTTTATAAGCTTCAGTCATTAATGTTGCTCTTTCTATCGAAATATGTGGCTCAACACTCATACTTTGTTCTCTAAGTTTTTTTACTCTTTCATTCATACCTCTTTTCATTGAATTAACCCCCTATTTTAAGTTTAAAATTATATTTTTCAAACATATTTTTGATTTTTTCTAATCTATCATCAGATGGTTTAGACATTAATTCATCTTTATAGTTCATATTTAATCTTTTATATTTATCTTTACCTATTTCATGATAAGGTAATAAATTTATACTACTTATATTTAGATCTTTTATAAATTCAAGCATATTCTCAATATTTTCATCATCACAGTTAATACCTTGTATTAACGGTATTCTAAGATTTATATTAGCCCCTCGTTCAGACAACATAACTAAATTATCCAATATAAGTTTATTCGGCTTTCCTACATATTTTTCATGTTTTTGTGAATTCATTAACTTAATATCGTATAAAAAAAGATCTACATACTCCATAATTCTTTCGTAACTTTCAAGCGGAGCATATCCACAAGTATCAATAGCTACATGTATTCCTTTTCTACTACATTTCTTAACTATTTCCTCAACAAAATCTATTTGACTCATTACCTCTCCACCAGAAAAAGTAACTCCTCCACTAGATTCCTCATAAAATACCTTGTCTTTTTCTATTTCTTTCATAAGTTCATTTACACTATATTCTTTCCCTACTAACTCTCTAGCATTGTTAACACAAAAATCAATACAATTTTCACAATGACTACAAATACTATAATCATTTATAACTTTATCTTCATTCATTTTTATGCAATCATGTGGGCATCTTTTTTCACACTCTCCACATTTACTGCATTTTTCTTCATTATACATTATTTCACTATTATATCTTTGACTTTCAGGATTATGACACCAAATACAAGTAAGTGGACATCCTTTAAAAAATACAGTTGTTCTAATACCAGGTCCGTCATGAACACAGTATTTTTGAATATTTATTATTTTACCTTTCTTCAATCAAATCATCCCCCCTTCACAAGTGAAGATCAAGTTCATATAAAACATAATTTAAT
Source organism: Tepidibacter sp. Z1-5 (assembly GCF_037844525.1). Taxonomy (NCBI): domain Bacteria; kingdom Bacillati; phylum Bacillota; class Clostridia; order Peptostreptococcales; family Peptostreptococcaceae; genus Tepidibacter; species Tepidibacter sp. Z1-5. Next base: position 47,270 of record NZ_JBBMMD010000083.1, read on the forward strand.
ATGAACTTGCTTGCAGTCTTTTACTTATAAAAACATATATATGCAGTTTCTTCATTTACCTCTACATTGAATTTTTTATTAGCTTCTACTATAAAAGTTTCATTTTTATTAAATTCTTTTACTTCATCACTACTAGGAAGTTTAACTAGCATTTTTCCACTTGTTACAGTCATAAATTCTTTTTTAGAAGTTGAAAACTCATATTTTCCTACTGCCATAACCCCAATAGTTGCTGGGCCTTCGTTAGTTTCAAATGCAATAGATTTTACATTTCCATCAAAGTATTCATTAGTTTTAAACATCTAATCATCTCCTATTTTTTAAATTAATATGTATAATTTTCCTGTTCATAATTCGATTATACTACAAGTTTGTTATTTTTTCTATAATTTTTTTATATTTATGAAATTTTTTATTGTTAATGAATTTAATGCCCGTTCTAATAGCAGTATTGCAACATTATATGAAGTTTTTTTCATAATCATATCTTCATTTCACTATAACACCTATAATGATTATCCATATACTCTAATATGATTCTAAATAAAAAATTCGTCTAGTCGCTACACACTTACTCATATCGCCAACGATCCCTAACTGTCTCTGTTGTTCAAAACAATTTCAAATTTAGTCATTTAATCAACATTATTCACAGATTGAAAATTTTGTAATTCCCTATAGATTAAAAATTTCACTCTATTAATTCCTTAGTATACAAAAAACAGCTTTCCATTTGGAAAGCTGTTTTTCTATATACTAATTCATTTATATTTTTGATTTAATTAAGACATATTTTCTACCTTATTAAATTCATCTATTATTTCTTTAGACGGCTCATTATCCATCAAACTAAATATAATTATAGCTATTGTAGCTAATATAAATCCAGGTACTATCTCATATACGTCAAAAATTCCGCCTTGTATATGTTTCCATATTAAAACAGTAATTCCTCCTGCCAACATACCTGCTGATGCACCTTTAGCAGTCATCCTTTTCCAGAATAACGACATTATAACAACAGGTCCAAATGCAGCTCCAAAGCCTGCCCAAGCATAAGCTACCAACTCAAGAACAGAACTATTAGGGTTAAGTGCTAATATATATGATATTATAGCTATACCGATAACCGTTATTCTGCTGACACAAACTAATTCCTTCTCTGTCGCATCTTTTTTTATTAATGCTTTATATATATCTTCAGTAAATGCAGATGCTGCAACTAAAAGTTGTGAATCCGCAGTACTCATAATAGCAGCTAGAATAGCAGCTAAAAATATTCCTGCAAATGCTGCTGGAAAAATAGAATTAACCATTAATATAAATATAGTTTCTGACTTTGGACCTTGAAGATATTGAGTAAGATACACTCTGCCTACCATACCTACAACAACAGCTGCACATAAACTTATTGCAACCCATACCATAGCTATTCTTCTTGCTTCTTTTATTTTTTCAGGAGAAGTTATAGCCATAAATCTTGCTAATATATGGGGTTGTCCAAAATATCCAAGTCCCCACGCTAACAGTGAAATTACAGATATAACTCCAATTGTGTTTCCATCCATAGTAGTGAATGGATTCAAAAACTCAGAATTTAAGTTTTTTATAGCATCAAGAGTAATCTGTGTTCCTCCCAATTTAACAATACCTGCAATTGGAACCGCAAGTATAGCAAAAAACATTAACATCCCTTGAAAAAAATCCGTCCAACTAACAGCCATAAATCCCCCGAGGAATGTATAAGATATAACAACAATAGTCCCTATAGTAAGGGCGGATATATAAGGCATACCAAACACTGTATTGAATAATTTTCCACCAGCTACAAGTCCCGATGATGTATATAATATAAAAAATATTAATATAAATATAGCTGAAACAGTTCTGAGAATTTTACTTTTATCTCTAAATCTATTTTCAAAGTAAACTGACAATGTTATAGCATCACCTGCTACTTCAGTATATTGTCTCAATCTTTTAGCTATAAATCTCCAATTTATATATGTTCCTACAGCCAAGCCTATAGCAATCCAAATCGACTCAAACCCTGATAAGTACGCATACCCTGGTAATCCCATAAGTAGCCATCCACTCATATCAGACGCTTGAGAACTAAGCGCTGTTACCCAACTATTTAAACCTCGTCCTCCTAAAACATAATCCGATAAATTTTCAGTTCTTTTGTAGAATATAAGTCCTATCGCTAGCATACCAACTAAATAAACTCCAAAAGATATAAGTATACTTATATCTGCTGACATTTCAAAACCCTCCTCAATAATTTTTCTAATAAGATAAATTACACTTCTCTTTTTGTATACAAATTTTGTATAAATAATATAATAACACATTTCGACAAATTCTGATAGTTAATTTTTTATTTTTGTAATTTTTTTCATTTTGTTCCAATTTATTATTTTATAATAAGTTAAGCATTTTTAGTCTTATTAATGCTAATAATAATAAAAAGGAGTGTGGTTTCATGCAATTTTATGATGTAATAAATGAAAGAAAAAGCATCAAAAACTTTAAAAATACCCCTATAGAAAAAGATAAATTAGATAGAATTTTAACAGCAACTATAATGTCCCCTTCATGGAAAGATAACAAGTGCTTCAAGTTCATACTAGTAGATAATAAAACCCAAAAGCAAGAATTATCAATGGCGGTTATGAATAATGTTGATAGTGCTTCTAATTCAATTACACAAGCTCCCCTTGTTGCAGTTGTAGTTGCTGATCCTTCTAGTTCTGGATCTATCGACAATAAAGATTTATATTTAGTTGATAGCGGTATAGCCATGGAACACTTAGTTCTTGCATGTACAAATGAAGGATATGGTACATGTTGGATAGCATCACTTGATGAAGATAAAATAAAGAAAGCACTTTGTATTCCAGATAAATATAAGGTTATTGCTATGAGTCCAATGGGAGAATATTCTGATTTCGATGATAGTGAACATAACGAAGATACCATAAATGATCACATATGTCTGAATAAATGGGACAACCCATATACAAGTATTCACTAAACAAAAAACTGCTGGTAAATTCATTACCAGCAGTTTTTTGTTGTTAGTATCCTTAACATTTGCTTCAAATACAATTTCAATTCTTCCTTTTACTTTATTTATATGTTACTTTAACTTTATACACGGATAATTATTTCTAACATTATAATTTATATAATATCCTATAAATTCAGAATCTAGCATTTTTTCATATACACTTTCAGGTACGTTTGAATGTCTATATATTTCTCCAGAGTCAAATTCAATTTCCAACAGTTTATTTTCATGGTCATAACCCAAAGAAAATATGTTTGATGAATTTATGTTGTTTCTTATCATTTTATCTCCCCCTAAATAATCCCCTTATTAAGTTAATTATACTAAATTATATATAAAAAATATGCAAAAATTCGTTGTCGTATTTTATTTTTTATATATAAAAAGCGAGGTTAACTATATGTAGGCCCTCGCTTTTTAACTACTTTGATTTATTTTTTTTTAATTTCTGTTTAAGTATATATTCTGCTATATCTTTTATTTTTTTTTGTTCTTTTCTCATTTCTTCTATAGTAATTTTTCTCATTTTTAATTTTTTGTGCTGTTTAAGATTATTCATATAATCCCCTCTTTAATATTTAATATAAAGTGAAACCTATACCGTGTATTTATTTAAAAGTTTCACTTTATATTACTGTATGAATATAATAATTAAAAATGATACAATTTTATAATTTTATTTTAAAATATTTCTATTATTGGATTTTTATCATCGTTAATCCTAATACATATATTTATTTTTTTATGATTTTGATTTGATTCTACTCCAATAACCTTTCCATCTTTTAATAATTTTTTTATGATTTTATCATTTACTATAACTCCATGTTTTTCAAGACTATTCTTCCATACAGTGAACCTGCACCCACTACTCCAATTAGTGCAATAAAATGCCTTGCTATTTTCTAAAATATCTCCATCGCAACAACTGCATTTACCTAAAGAATTTTCAAGTTTTTTTCGTTTATTGCTTTTAGTTGATTTTTTACAATTTGGAATTGATGTGAATGAATTCATTAACTCCAAGTGATTTCTAAGCCCCAATACCTTTTTAGTATTCTTCATAACATAAGATTCAAGCTTTACCATATACTCCTCGGAACCTATTTCCCCATTGGATACCATAGTTAATCCCTTCTCCCAACTTGCTGTAAGCTCTGGTTTAATTAAAGATGGTATTGATCTTATTATAATATTATAAATCATCTCTCCCATAGACTCTGGGGTTAGTATCTGAGTTTTTTTATTCAATTTAATATACTTAATTTTTTGAAGTTTACTTAATATCTCAGATCTTGTAGCACTGGTTCCAATACCACTCCCTTTGATTTGCTCTCTTAGTTCATCATCTTCGATTAATTTTCCTGCATTTTCCATAGCTAAAATCATTGAACCTGAATTATATCTTTTAGGTGGAGTGGTTTCAGATTCTTTAATTTCAAGTTTATTAATTTTTACAACAGCACCTTTTTTTAAGTTTTTAAATTTATCTATATTATCTTTATTGGAACTTTGAGATTTTTTATCGTAATCCGTTATTTCTAAATATCCTCTTTCAATACATACCTTAGAAGATGTATAAAAACTTTCACTTTTTATACTAGTAATTATTGATAACTTATTAAAAACTGCACAAGGATAAAATATAGCTAAAAATCTTCGTAGAATAAGTAAAAATACACTTTTATCTATATCATATAACTTATTAAAATTACTTAAACCTTGACCAGTAGGTATAATAGCGTAGTGATCCGTAATAGCTTTATCATTTACATATTTGGTTTTCTCAAGCCCTAAAAATAATTTATTATCTGATATATTTTTGATAAAACCATTGATAGGCTCATCTTTATTATCCAAGGTACAAGTATTCTTTATGTTCAAAAGACCTCTTATATTTTTATCTATTTCTTTTGCGACAGCTTTTGATAAAACTCTGGCATCTGTTCTTGGATATGTAACCATTTTCTTTTCATATAATCCTTGTACAATTTTTAGTGTTTCATCCGGACTTAATTTGAATTTTTTCGAACATTCATTTTGAAGTTCTGCTAAATTATACAATAGTGGTGGATTTTTCTTTTCTTTTTTCCTTTGTACTTCTTCAATTTTTGCGAGTAATTCCTCATTATCGTTTTTAAGATAATCAATGAATTTTTCAGCCATTTCTTTTTGTTTAAATCCGATGTCTTTAAATAATAAATTGGACATATAATATTTCGACCCATCTACAGCCTTCCACTCTCCATCATAGTCAAGAAAATTCTCAAACTTAAAAGAAGAGTTAATCTTATAATAAGGTGTCTTTACAAAATCTCTTATTTCTCTTTCTCTGTTCACAATCATACCAAGAACACAACTCATAACCCTACCAACTGCAATTACTGTATAATTGGTTCCTAAATAATCACTAATAGTTCTACCGTACATAAGAGTCAACAATCTTGAAAAATTTATTCCCATAAGATAGTCTTCTTTTGCTCTTAAATATGCAGAATCTGATAATTTGTCATATTCACTAAGTGGTTTTGCATTTTTTACACCTTTTCTAATTTCATCCTCAGTTTGAGAATCTATCCATACTCTTTTTTTTACCTTATCTTTTACATCAACCATATCATCAACTAATCTATATATATACTCTCCCTCTCTTCCAGAATCCGTGCATACATATATAGTAGCTATATCTTTTCTTTGCATTTGACTTTTAACTATATCAAACTGTTTTTTCACTCCAGATATAACCTCATACTTATATTTTTTTGGTAGAAAAGGTAAATCTTTAAGAACCCATTTTTTATATTTTATATCATATTTTTCAGGATAACTCATATTGACCAAGTGTCCTACACACCAAGTCACTATAGCCTTATCTGATTCCAAATATCCATTTTTCTTAGTTCCCTTAATATTTAATGCTTTTGCAAATTCCATGGCAACACTAGGTTTTTCTGCTATAAACAATGCTTTACTCATACTAATCAATCACCTACAATATAAAATTTTCGAATAAAAATTTTTCTTCATTCTATCGAATAACTCATTATTTTTTTATAAAGTTAAACTTAATTCAAATAGAGTTTTTTACTCCATAATTAAAAATATCGAGCAAATAATATGCTCGATATTTTTATTTTTTTAATTTTAATATCAACTTTCTTTATAATATTATAATCTATAATTCTTTTTTTTGCAAAAGCATACTAATATACACTGTTAACCATTCTAAATTATTATTTTAATAAATTCATCTAAATTTTTTTACTTTTTTGTTTATATTCATACATTCTCTCATCAGCAGTTTTTATTAATTTATTATATTTATCTCCGTCATAAGGAAAATTAGATATACCGTAGCTAAAACTACATATAATATTATTTTCTTCAAATTTTATATAATTCCTTTTAAAATAATCAATTATATCTTCAAATTTTCTAATAAGGCTTTGTAAATCCGTTTCAAAAAAAACTCCTACAAATTCATCTCCTCCAATTCTTGCTAATATATCCGAAGATCTAATACGTTTCTTTAATGTAGAGGTAAACGTTCTAATAATTTCATCTCCTGCTAAATGTCCATACGTATCATTTATAAGTTTTAGTCCATTTAAATCAAATAATACTAGTAAAAATTCTTCATTATACATAATAGACTTATTAATATCTCTATCCAGTATTTTTTCAAAATATCTTCTGTTATAAACATTTGTTAATTTATCATACCTAGATAAATATACAGTTTCTTCATAAAGTGTATGTTTGCCAATCGCTATAGCAATTTGATTTCTCATATATTCCATTAATTCAATATCAATTTCATCAAATGCATAATTATATTTACTATCTATTCCTATTAAACCATATAATTGTCCATCTATTATTATAGGGGAACTAATAGACGATTTTACTTTAAAACATTCTTCATTTTCTAAAATATTTGGACATTTATTAGTAACCATTTTATCAAAATCATTAATAATAACTGTTTTATCTACCTTTCCCAATGTTTTATGCCATATAAATGAATCTTTCAATCTAAGACTAAAATTTTCAGCATTTTTTTGTTTATAACCTTTCTGTGTAGCAATTTTCAAATTTTCATCATCATCCAATATCAAAATAGAACCAATATGTGCATTCTGTATAGATTCAATTACTTTATCTAATATTAAATTAAATAATTCTGTAGTATCACTTGTTTCAGTTATAGAGTAGCTTATTTCTAATATAGAATCCTTTATTTTTGATAATTTGTTTATTCTTTTTTCTGCATTCTTTCGTTCTGTGATATCTACCATAACTCCAACTATTCCTTTAACTTCGTCCTGATGATTTATATATGGTGCTTTATTAAAAATCACATCATGCAATACACCATCTTTACATTGAAACTTAGATTCGTATATATTTTTTTCTTTATTTTTAATTATATTAATATCTACATCATTATGAATATCCGCAATTTCTTTTTTCATAATATCATAAATAGTATGTTCAATAATATCTTCTTTTCTGACCCCTAAATACTCTATATGAGCAATATTAGAATATTTATATATACCATTTTCATCCTTATAAAATATTGGGCTTGGAATAGTGTCTATAAGCATTTCAAGAAATTCATGATTCTCTTGAAGTAGTGCTTTAGTTTTTTTCCACTGAGTAATATCCTGAACCATCCCAATCATTTTAAGTTTGTCTTTATTCTCATCATATATACAAATAGCATTTAACCTTACCCAAATTTCTTCTCCATTTGAATTTATAAGTTTATATTGTCTATTTTTTTCTATTCCATCTTCTATTGAATTTTTAATGGATTCTATTACAAAATTTTTATAATTATCAGAAATCAATGTTTTAATAAAAAAATCTAAATCACCTTCATATTTTAGTTTATTTATATCAAGCATTTCGCATAATTTATCTGAACAATAAATTTTATTTAATTTATAATTCCATTCCCAAGTACCCAAATCAGCTATTTCTTGAGCGCATTTTAAAATTGCTTCTTTTTCCCTTAAAATAGTTTCTTTTTTATTTTTAAAAATATTTAATTTTTTAGGATTAAAAAACGACCTAATCCAATTAAATGAAAACATTCATTTTCCTCCTCTATATATAATGATTATTTCATTATGATTATATCAAATAATAGTTATTATTCAAATATTTGTATTAATATGTCAAAGTTTAATTTTTAATTTTTTGTTATTTTTAAACATAACAAAAGAACTTTTCAATAATTTAAAAGTTCTTTTTATTATATTTTTATTCAAATGTAATTAAAAACAGTGTAAATTCCCACATAATTTCTAATATATCTTTTGTATTATTGGTTAAATTAATACTAAGTAAGAATAAAGGAGGATATCTTTGTGATTAAAAATAAAAAAACTCGAAAAATATCAGATACTCAAGCAATAAAAAATTTTCATCAAATGGATTTAGAAATGGGTAATGAAGTGACTTTACCAAATAATTTAAAGCGACATACAATTGGTTCTACTAAACCCTATGAAAAGAAAAATGATAATAATGAATAACTATTAAAACAACTATAAATTAGGGTAGTTTAACTACCCTAATTTATTTGCAATTTTCTTTATAAGTTCTTTAACATACTCCCCTTTATATTCTTTATTATTTATCCAATAATCCGAACTATTTATTATATTTTTCTTAGCTAACTTATTTACTGAAGATATAAATTCACTGTCAATGTTATTTTCTTCTATATATCTTGTAAATTTAATAATAAGTTCTATTACATATTCAGTTTTATATATTTGACTACTAATCCAATACTCTGGTGAATCTATTACTTTTTTATTGCTTAGTTCATTTAATATATTTGTAAATTCATTTTCAGGTTTATTAATTCCTAAATACTGAGAAAAATTATATATAAGTTTTTTTACATATTCAGTTTTATATTCTTTATTATCTATCCAATAATTTGGAGTATTTATAATATTTTCTTGAAACAACTTATTTATTGAATTTTCAAGTTCCAACTTTAATTGAGATATAGGTATTTTACCTTGTAACAAATCTTTTATTTTAAGACCTCCTCTCCATTGAAAATGTGGCATATCTTTAAAGATTTTAAAATCTCCTCCCCACTCAAGACCTATACTTTTACCTAATTGACCCATTTTTTCGTACAAATCTGTTCTATCCCACTGTGCCTTTTTATTTATAATAGGTACACAATCAAATGCTAAACCATAATTATGATAAGAATAGCCTCCCCTTGCATTTGTGACCTTATTTCCAGGAGCACTTCTTCCTTGTTCATATAATTTATTTTGTTCTTCTTTACTTCTAAAAGTACTATATATCAAAATATCTATTCCTTGATTTTTGCATTCTTCAATAAACTTTTCAGCTAAATATTTGACATATGGATGTAAATCGTCTAAATTTCTGCTCATTTTCTCCCTCCTCATTTAAATCTATATACGTATAATAATATATGCAGTTCATTATGAATTTGTTGATAATATAAAACTAGAACGTTTAAATGCAAATCCTTTATATTGACCAAATTGAACGTTCATATTATCACCTTTTCTAATGTTTTATCTACTAAAAAAATAAAAGAGCCAAAACTCTAAAGTTTTAACTCTTTTATAGTAAATTTTTATATTTAAACCTTTTACAAAAACAACTCTTCTATATACTTTGCAACGCCATCTTCGTTGTTAGTATTTATAATATCATTATCAGGGAGAGCCTTTTTCAAATTTTCATCAGCATTTCCCATTACTAAGCCTTTTCCAACACTACTTAACATCTCAAGATCATTAAATCCATCTCCAAATGCTATAACTTCATTAGATGATATACCGTAATCTTTCAATATTTCCTCCAAAGCAGCTCCCTTTGATACCCCTTTAGCCATTACCTCAAGACATAAAGGTAGAGAAAATGTAGTATGTACATAATCAGAAAACTTTGATTCAATTTCTTCTTTAACTAATTTCAACTTATTTCCATCATTACATATAAAAAAGAATTTTATACACTCATATGAATCTAAATTGTTAAAATCAACCATTTTATACATAAAACTAGACTCATCATTAAAATTACTCAACCATTCATTTTCTTTTTCTACAAGCCAATGATCTTCTTGATAAACATTCACATGAATATCATCATCAAACTTCATTTCTAATATAGACTTAGATATTTCAGAGTCTATATTATGACACAATAATTTTTCATTTTTGAAATTATGTGCCCTTGAACCATTAGAAGTTATTAGTACCGTATCTAAGTTAAGCTGTTCTTTTATATGTGATGCATCCTTATGATGTCTTCCTGTTGCTATAAAGAACTTTATACCTTTCTTCACAACCTTCTCAATTACACTCTTAGTATATTCACTGACTCTATGATTACTATTAAGGAGTGTTCCATCTAGATCTGAAATTATTGCTTTATATCTCACCTTCAAATCCTCCTTCAAATATTAATTTAATTCAAATTATATCACTAGTATTACGATAAAAACAATAAAATTAATAACATACGTTAACTTTATATTCTTATGATCTTTAATATTTTTAGTGCTTATATACCCGCTTAATATATAAGCAGTCAATATACATACTATTCTCAAAATATCATCATTTAAGTTCACATACTTTTCAAATATACTAACATCAAGATAATAAATAGAATATATGCTCAAATACAAGGTAACTGCAAGTCCCGGTATCATTTTATTTAGATAATTAATATTTCTTGTTGCATTATTTTTTTTGCTATTTCTCTTTCTAGTCTTTCTAAACATCTATATAACCCCATCTTTTATATTCTTATATATATAATAACATATTTGTCGAAAACAAAAAAATAAAAAATCCGACTACTCGCTACGCACTGACTCATATCGCCAACGATCCTTACAGGCTCCGTTGCTCAAAACATTTGCGACTTTGGCTCACCTATCAATGTTATCTACAAATCGAAAATCATATAATTTCCTTGTATATAAAAATTCGTCCTTTGAAAATATTATAATTTTCTTATATCCTTATGCTTCAATTAATTTTATTTTTTGTTTTCTTGTCATTTGTTTTATTCTATACTCCCTTTTTAAAGCTTCACCCTTTAAATCATATTCTTCATAATACAGCAATTTTACAGGAAGCCTACATCTTGTATACTTGGCTCCTTTCCCCTTATTATGTGTATTTATTCTTTTATCTAAATTGTTAGTATATCCAGTATAAAAAGTTCCATCACTACACTCTATTATATAAACATAATTAATATTGCTTGTATCTTCATTCGATATCATAAAATATCCCCCAAACTAAATTTTCAAATCAACTACACTTATATAGTATACACTAAAACAATACTAATACTTTACATTACCTACAATTGAGTATTATAATTTCCTATAAAGCAAAAAAATCCGTATTATAGTATCGAATATGCTCATATTAGGATATAATAGATTCATAAAACAAAAAAAGGAGATACAAAATGCAAAATAAATTTGAACAGTATAATTTACATGAATTCATAGTGGACAACCTTACTAAATCTGATATTATAGAACCAACTAAGGTACAAATGGACACAATACCTTTAATATTAGAAGGTAACGACGTAATAGGAAAAGCCAGAACAGGTACAGGTAAAACATTATCTTATTTAATACCTATGGTACAAAAAATCGATTCAAGTAAAAATGATCTACAAATGTTAGTACTCGCACCTAGTAAAGAATTAAGTATTCAAATACAGCAAGAAGCCGAAAGAATAACTCAAAATTCAGGTATAAAGACTTTTTGCATAGTAGAAGGTATGAATATTGAAAAGCAAATAGAGAGATTAAAACAAAAACCTCACTTAATTGTGGCAACTCCAGGAAGACTTCTTCACCTTATAAGTCTTAAAAAAATAAAAATGCACAATATAAATACAATAGCTTTAGATGAGGTTGATCAAATATTAGAAAAAGGGTTTATATCAAAGGTTCAGGGTATAATAAAAACAACTTTAAAAGATAGACAACTACTAAGCTTCTCTGCAACTATATCACAAGAATCTAGTGATATACTGAACAAGCTTATGAAGAATCCTAAATTTATTAACCTAGACCATATTAAGCCTATACCTACAAAAATTAAACACCAATATATGATAAGTACATCTCCTAGAAAAACAGACACATTAGTTGAAATACTAAACACTGTAAAGCCTTCAAAATCATTGGTTTTTATAAATAAAAACGAAAATGTAGATAGATTCGTCAAAGACATTCACAGACAAGGTTTTTCAGTTGGAGGAATCCAAACTAGAACTAAAAACCAAGATAGACAACATCTATTATCATCATTTCAAAAAGGAAAACTAAAAATTCTAGTTACTACAGATTTATTTACACGAGGAATGGATTTTAAAGATGTAACCCATATATTCAATATGGATTTACCACTTGATAAGGTAGATTATTTACACCGTGCAGGTCGTACGGGTAGAATGAATAAAGACGGAGTTGTTATAAATATAGTTAGAGATAGAGAAAAATTTATAATGTACAAAATGATGAAACAACTAAACATAACCCAAGAAGCTATAACAATTGCAGATAATAAAATAGTTCTTGTTGAAAATATAATCAACAGAAAAAAAAGAAGATACTAAAAACTACAAAAGGAGCCTGTAGGCTCCCTTTTTAACATCTTTTTTCATAAGAAAGATTATAAACTCAACACTAAGCATATTACTGCTTAAAGTGATTTATCTTTAGTTATTACTACATATTAATTTTATGCCTCAAAACTACTTTTAATTCATATATAACTAAATTTTTTGAATATATCATAGATTCCACCTTTACATTAATTCATTAGACTATATAATAGACTAGTATATAATTAAGCTTATTCAAAATTATAATGACTATATAAAGGAGTTTTTCCATGAGACTATTAAAAAAAATGATTCATAAAGATATAAAAGAAATTGAAGGTAATATATTCCAAAGAAAAGCAGCACGAGCAATAATACTAGATGAAAACAAAATACTTTTAATGTACACTAAAAGATATAATGATTATAGCTTTCCTGGTGGAGGAGTCGAATCTAACGAGGAATTAACTCACGGACTTAAGCGAGAATTAAATGAGGAAACTGGAGCTAAAGATATTGAGATTATAAAAGAATTTGGTATGCTTGATGAATACAGACCTACTCACTATGAAGGATACGACCTTATGCATATGATTTCCTACTTTTATGTGTGCAAAATCAACAAAGAACTAGGAACACCTAAATTAGAAGATTATGAAATTTCAAACGGTATGTCTCCAATATGGATAGATATAGATGAAGCAATAAATCACAATATTAAATTAATTCAAAGTAAAGATTCTAAAATGGGTCTTTCTGTTGAAAGAGAAACACTTGTTCTTAATTTAATTAAAGATGAATTAATGAATAAATAGGGACTTTAAAAGTCCCTATTTATCCAAATACCTTACTAAAAAATCCTTTTTTATTTTCCTTTCTATTATTTGCTAAATATAACATAAGCTTTTGATTCTCTACTCTAACCTGCTTTCTAACCTTATTGCTTATCTCGTCTCTTAAATTCATACTTATATCATCCAGCTTTTCACTAATTTCATTTCCAAGATCTTCTTTTAGTTTTTGTTCTCTTTCAATAACAATATCTCCAATAGCCGCACCCATTATATTCTTAAAGTTTTCAGCCATATTTTGTTGAATATCTTCAATAGATTCTAATGGATTAGCTTGAGTTAAAGTAGCTGCACATTCCTCATTATATTTAGCAAAATCAGTATTATTTATATACTCCATTATAAAAGTTCTTCCCATTCCTTTTTGCTTATGTTTTTTAATATTTTGCATTAACTCAATATCGTATTCTGTATAGTTTCTATTGCCATTATCACCTCTAGATATTTTAAGTTCAAACTCCTTTTCCCATCCTCTTAAAGTCTTTTTATTTAATCCTGTCTTTCTAGACACCTCACTAGTAGTATATATTTTCATACATATCCCCCCTATTAAAAACAAAAATTATAAATAATTTTAATCATATTTTTTAAGTTCAACAAAACCATTTATATTCCTTTAATCAAAAAAAGAGTTAATACAACACATTTGCTGTATTAACCCTTTAAAATATTATTCTTCATCATAAAATTCCAAATAAGAATGTTTTTTAGAGTCTTTTTGCCATCCCAAAATAGCATCTATATTAACATTTTCTGCTGCTTTAAATATAGATTTATCTATATCCTCAAAGTTGAGTTTAAGATTTTTTATAAGTTCTTTTATCTCAGTCCTCTTATTAGACGTTCTCTTAGCAGCAACCATACATGCACAATTTAGTGGCCATATACCACTTTTTTGTGTAAATGTCTGTATATCGTTTTCTCTTATATAATACATCGGTCTTATAAGTTCTAATCCTTCATGATTTGCAGACTTTAACTTTGGAAGCATAGTTTTAAAACTTCCTGCATAAAACATATTTATAAGAGTAGTCTCAATAACGTCATTAAAATGATGTCCAAGTGCTAACTTATTACATCCAAGCTCTTGTGCCTTTGCATATAAAGATCCTCTTCTCATCTTAGCACACATATAACATGGATAATCCTTGGCTATTCTATCTATTACCTCAAATATCTGTGATTCATATAAATGAATAGGTATATTTAAATAATTACAATTATCTATTAAAAGTTCTTTTATATTCTCATGATATCCAGGATCCATAGCTATAAATTCAAGTTCAAATTTTATTTGACCATGTCTTTTAAGCTCTTGAAATAGTTTTGCCATAAGCATACTATCTTTTCCACCAGAAATAGCAACCGCTACCTTATCTCCGTCCTTTAAAAGCTCATAATCCTTTATACCTTTTACAAACTTTGACCATATACGTTTTCTATAAGTCTTTATTATACTTTTTTCAATATCTCTAAGTGGCTTTCTTTCATTAAAGGGTATTAATACCTCACATCCACTTCCAGCAATACCGTTATTTTCTTGATTGCTCATTATGTCACCTCTCTTTAACAAAAATATTATAGCATTTTTTATAAAGTATGTCTCTGTATTAATATTCCAAAACTCTACTCTATACTATCAATATATTTATCTACATAATCAATCAATTCTTTACAGCTAACCTTATTCCCTTTTAGCTCCCTGCATATAACACTTCCATACTCTTGTTCTATTTTGTTCATAAGTTCTTTAGTATATAATCTAGCTTCTTTTTTTTGTTCTGCATCTTGTCCACCTTTTAAAACTCCTATAGAACTAACACCTGCACAGATTGCTCCACATACACTTCCAACCGCCATACCATGACCCATAGAGCTTGCTATTTCTACAGGTATTTCTGTATTCTTTTTTTCATTAGTTGCTTTGATTACAGATTCAGCACAATTATATCCATTTCCAAAATAGTCTAATGCTTTTTTCATATGTATCTCTCCTTTTTAATTTAAACTTAATATAATATCAAAGTATATTGTAACATCATATTGCATAAAAATGTATAAAACTATGCTATATATGTCAATACTTAAGACTCATACTAAACTTAACCGGAGGTATATTAATGTTAGAATACAAGGAATTAAAACACATACTACACTCAATTGAATATTCTATACATAACTTAGAAACTAGTTTAGATAAGTATAGTAAATGCTTACCAGAATCTGAGAAATTAGAAATAATAGCTCAAATACAAAACTACAACGATATTCAAAATAAAATAGAAAAGTTAACCGATGAAATGGAAGCTACAGCCACTTAAATATACAATTACTTTGATGTTGAGCCTATACCACCTACTCTATTAATCTTAACAGGCTCATCATCATCTGCTATTAAATACTTTTGGAACATTCCTTGTGCAAATGCCTCTCCACATTTAACACCAAACTCTTTGTCACCCTCATTCTTTAAAGCTACAAATATATGCCCTTCATTCTTTTCATTATTATAATAATCAGAATCTATAAGTCCAACTTGGTTTTTAAGTCTTATATTATACTTAAAGCCATGACTACTTCTAACCAATATATACAAACACTCATCATCTTTCATATAACTTTTAATCCCAGTTGGAACAACAATAGACTCTCCAGGACTTAAAGTGAAATCATTAACACAATAAAAGTCATATCCAGCAGATAAACTAGTAGCACGTCTTGGTTTTTTCATATTATAATATTTTTCTTTTATAACTTCATCACTTAAATCTTTTCCTAAAGTCTTTTTAAATTCATCATAACTTACTATCTCAAATCCTCTTGTCATATAATTCTCCTTTATTAATATATTTTCTTTTAATATATTAACATCGGATTTTCTATTTGTATATATCAACATTTTGATTATATAATTCATTAGTTCCCATTGTACATTTTAATTTGCACGATATTTCCTCATGTTTTTTAATTTGATATATTATATCAACTTTATCTAAATCACATAAGTACTCACTATATTTATTTAAATAATTCTCCAAATTAGCTATAGAATAATCTAATGCTTTGGATATAATATGTAGATCATCTTTTTTAAACATAAAATCCTCTCCTTCCTAATAACTACATTCTATCCAAATACATATTGGTTAATAACACAATAAAACCCTAAAAACTAAATAATTTAGTTTTCAGGGTTTTATTTGTAAGAAAAATCCATAACTTATTTCTCCTTTAAAATATCTACTTATTGTACTTACTATTAGTTACTCCACATCTAAATACCAAACATAATACAATCAAGATCAATACTATTCCATATATACTCAAACACATACCCCCTTTAATAAAATTAACGAATTTATTTTCGACTTTTTACGATTTAATTCGTTATTATACGAATCTTTTATATAATTATATCCTACTTTTGTGTTTTTTTCAATAGGATATAATTATTAACTAATAATTATATCCTAAGTCAAATTTCCTATTGAGGATTATAAATTCCTTTACTTTTCATATAATTGAATAAACCTTCACCATGTTCTTGCTCTTCCTTTTGTATATGGTTAAGAACTTGTCTTACGTTCGTATCACAGCATTCAAATATAGCAGTATTATATGCTCCAGATACATACTTTTCAGCCATCAAAGCATCTTTACACAAGAGAGCATCTTGCGGATCGTATGTATTTGCAGGAGTGAAAGTTGGAGTTTGATTTTGTTGCTGTCCTCCACCTCCAGTGCTTGGAACAGTACCATTTAATATCTGATTGATACTATTTAAATGCTGTTGTTCTGTAGTTACATACTCATTGAACAATTGTTTAAGCTCAGAACATTTAGATCTTTGAGCGTAATCAGTATAATTTTGAATGCACATCTGTTCATGTGACTTTTGATCCTCTAATAACATTCTTTCTTTTTGAGTTAAATTTAACATAATGAACACCTCCTTGCATTAGTTTTTTCAATAATATATTTTTTATGCGTCAAAAAAGAAGTAGTACAACTACTTCTTAAAAGTTAATATATTCTCTTATTCGGAATAACCCCTCTTACTCCACCAGTAGTTTCTATCATATTTATAAACATCGAAGCTTTAGTATTTAGAAGTTTTTTCTCATTTTCATTTAGAAATTCAAGATGATTCTTCCCATTATTATTTATAATACCCAATATCACATTAGCAAACAATGGTTACAGTTATATGAGTTATTAAAAAAATAGGACTAAATCAGTGAAACCCTTGTGTTTAAAAGGTTTTCTAATTTAGTCCTAGTATAACAGTATTATCATTAACTATGTACCCAAAATCATCAGGTTTAAACTGCTCTAAATTTGAGCCATTATTCTATATGCTGACCATACCACAAATGATATAACAGGAAATTATGGTACGTTTTTGTTTACTACATAAAATTAATTAATCTAATAATGGTAAAGGCACAACCTTAATAGAAACTTCTCTTTTTAAGTTATTTTCATTAAATATTATATTTCTAACTATTTTTTCTCCAGTCAACTCTTCTTCATTACTTAACTTCTCACAAAATGGATAAACTATAACATAATCTCCAGCTAACAAATCACTTATTTTTACAATTAAACCATTCCCTTTTTCTGTAGCTTCAATTTTGCTGTCATCTACTTTTACAAGATTTCCATTTACATCTTTTTTAAATAATTCAACTTCATTTTTCAATGCCTTGCTTCCTGTTGTTACAATTTCCAAATAATAATTATTGATAGGTTGACTTAAATTGAACTCTACTCCAACATTACTAGGTATACTACTTACCACTTTAAAATCTGCAGTACTATACATACTTTTATTTATAAACAAATCAATTTTATTTACTCCAACTTGGACATTCTGTTTTTCAATTCGTTTATTTGCACTCCCTATATTTCCTAATGCATCTTTCGCTGTTACTTCTACTGTTAGTGTTCCATCAACAAGTCCTATAACATTTAATCCAGTCACACTATACTTTCTATCGCTACCTGATGTTACTGTTTTTGTAACTCCTTGTCCATTGATATCTCTAATAACTACAGTAACTTCTGCATCTGGTTCTGCTTCACCGCTTATTGCTACATTACTGTTTTCTGTATTATTAATTATATTATCTACCATGATTGGGTCATCTATGGTTACATTATTTATAAGCGCTGACCACTCTGCGTACAGCGTAGTATCCGCCGCTGGAATACTAAATGTGCCACTTGGACTGTAGCTTGTTCCGCTACCGTCCGCTGCCGTGTTCCACCCTATAAACGTATAGCCTGTCTTGCTAATCGTGCTGCCGTCCGAGAGCATCACATTTCCGCCTATCGCACACACCTCGGTAGCATCTGTTGTGCCTGTGCCTCCGTTGGCGTCATAACTCAGCTGCTTCAGCCTGAAATAGCCTGCAGCCGCCGTGGTCCAAGCATTCGGCACCGTAATACCATACACTGTATTCCCTGAAAAGGCCATCGGGTATAATGAGTCAGTAAGTGTCTTTTTGACATGCCCGTTTAGTAAAGAAGGTTGTGTTGACGTATTCAATTTTTCCACATTTTTTTCGAGTAGCAACACAGATCTATCGCATACTGTCAGGGAAACGTCTGTTCCGATATCCACAACAGCTCCTGATGCGTAAACCAAAGCATCATTGCTGATTGTAATTGATCCGCCTCTCCCTGTATACCTATCATTTCCTGCTGTTCCTGTACCGATGCCTGCCCCTTCTCCTCCAGCGGCCGTTGCAGTAACCACACCGCCATTGATGTTAATCGTACCGGCAGCACCTCCTCTATATCCACCTCCAGCACCGCCGCCACCGATTCCTGCAGCGTTCAAAGTTCCCGTTGCATTGACCGTACCGCCGTTGATTGTAATGGTACCGCCGTTTGCTAGTTCTCCACCACCAATGCCAGCGCCTCTTTCACCACCCGTTGCATTGACCGTACCGCCGTTGATTGTAACGGTACCGCCGTTTGCTCCAGATCCACCACCAATACCAGCGGCTCTTCCACCACCCGTTGCATTGACTGTACCACCGTTGATAATCGTTGTGCCGCCACTGCACTTATCTGCGCCACCAATACCTGCGGCACGCCAACCACCCGTTGCATTGACCGTACCACTGGTGATGGTGATCTGGCCGGTTGGATATTTCTCCTCTACTGAGTTGTGTTGTCCTCCAATGGCTGGATTATAGTTACCACCCTGTACATTGAGGACACCATTACCGCCATCTATTATTTCGAGAGCCCTGCCTTGAATAAGACGAATGCCAGCATCCCATGTTTTTGGATTTTGTGTCAATGTCACCGTGTTTTTAATGATTAGTTTATTTCCAGTGCCTTCAACTATTATTGGTGCACGGCCGGTTTTGGGATAATTAATGCTTACTCCGTCTAATGTTAACGTTGCTCCTCTTTTAAGTGAAATGGTAACACACTTTGACCCCGTGATTGTCGCTGTGATGCCGTCTACGATGATATAATCTCCGTCATTTGCCTGCGTAGTCAAATCAAAGGTTTCGCCCTCCGTCACATGTCGATTTACTATCGCCATCGCCGTTGTTGGAAACAACGATACCATTATAAGTATCACAAATAGTACTTCAATCAGCTTTTTAGTTTTCATTTTTTATCACCGCCTAAATATTTTATTCTTTGTTTGTAAAAAAACTCTCTTTTTACATCATCATTTGCATTCCACTTAGATAAATTTCTAATTTAACACCCTCAGCATCTTTTAATGCTTTATTGATATTTAGGATAATAACTAGTGATGGGGTAAGTGGATATATAACCGAGGATGAAAAATAGAAATTTCTTAAAAGTTAATGGAATATGTTTTTACAAACTAATATTTTTTGCACTAGAGTCTTATGTATCAGCTTAATGATATGACTATTTGTTTTATATTATCACAAAATTCATGTTCACTCTACATTTTTCATCTAATTAATCAATATTTTTCTAGGATTGTTTTGTATTATTTAATAATTACTTAAAATATTATCCTATACTTTATTTAAGTGAAAATCTAAGAACAAAGCCTTATGCTGGTACAAGTTCACATAAATTCTTTATACGTTAAAATTACTAAATTTAAAGAATGTAAATTCTCCAAAAAAATCTATACTTTCCTAGTGTGTTATTAGATCTCTTTCTGAGGAAATAAAAAATAGCTTATTTTAGAAAACTCAATTAATTTCCTAAATAAGCTATACAATAACGCTCTCTATTTATACTTCAGAAGTACAACTGCAACAAAACTGTTCCAGTTTTTATAAGGAGTCTGACCACATGACCGTAAAACTCTATTCGATCCAAATACAAGGATCAACTTCGTAATGGTAATTTAATTTTAAGAACGGATAGTGGGTTTGGTTAATCAGAAAATATTGAAAAGTTACTTTACATCCATAAATTGAAATTTGTAACAGTTTATGCTTGTTAATCTTTATTCAGATTCAATGTTTTCATTAATTATTTTAGAAAACGAATCAATAAATTGTTGTTCTATAAAGCTTAGCTGACGAAAAAGTTCTAAAACTCCATCTGAATTAAGTTTCATTTCATACTCAAATATTAGTAATACGTATTCCATACTACTTCTTAAAAATTAATATATTCTCTTATTCGGAATAACCCCTCTTACTCCACCAGTAGGATTATCTATATCACCTTTATATCTTGGTATTATATGAGTATGTAGATGCATAACAGTTTGACCTGCATATTCTCCACAGTTAATTCCTATATTATACCCATCTGGTGAATACTCATCATCTAACATAACTTTACATTTATCAATCAAATCTATTATAGCCATCTTTTCTTCATGTGTAGTCTCAAAATAATCCTTAATATGCCTTTTAGTTATTATAAGTACATGACCCTTAGTTACAGGATATTTGTCGTATATAGCATAACAAAGTTCATTTTCAAGTATGTATTCTTTTATCTCACAAAATATACAGTTCATATTATTCTCCTTATCTAGTTATTTTCGAAATATTTCAAACTTTTCCACCTTGTTTTATTACGTACGTAAATATGGTATAATTATATAAAATACGTACGTAAAAGGTGATTTCAATGAATTCAAATTTTTATTACTCTTTCCCTGCGATCAGGGGATATCAAGCTCAAAGAGAATATTATGTGATAATGTGTCCTTTTAAAATATTATCTAAACTTTTCATATTTAATGATGAGGATATTCCTCCTGAATATAGAGCTCAAAGAATTTTAAACAAAGCTAGAATACCCGAAATAAGTAAGTATATAATAAATAATCCTACTGATTATCTTTTTTCATCTTTAACTGCATCTGTAGATGGTGAAATTATATTTACATCATATGTTAATGATAATTCAAACAATATTGGTAATCTACAAATATCTATGGATAGTACTTTACTTATAAATGATGGTCAACACAGAAAAGCAGCTATAGAAGAAGCTCTAAAAATCAATGCTGCTTTAGGTTCAGAAACTGTATCTGTAGTACTTTTTATTGATGAAAATTTAAAAAGAAGTCAGCAGATGTTTTCTGACCTCAATAAACACGCTGTAACTATTTCAAAATCTATAGGAATTTTATATGATTCAAGAGATCCAATATCTATTTTAACTAAGGATATTATTAATTCTATACCTGTTTTAAGAAATTATACAGATAGCGAGAATCGTTCTTTATCTAAAAATTCTACAAAACTATTCACACTAAGCAATATATACGAAGCTAATAAAAAGATAATTGGTAAGAACAGTATAGATGATAAAAATCTACAAAAATTCATTTTAGATTTTTGGATATTTTTATGTGATAATTTAAAAGATTTGCAGTTTGTCTTTAATAAAGAAATTAGTCCACCAAAATTTAGAGAATCATATATACTATCTTATGGTGTTGTTTTAGAATCGTTAGGTCTAATTGCTAATTATATATACAACAATAGGATAAATAACTGGAAAGATATATTAATAGATTTAAATAAAATAGATTGGAATAGAAATAACTTAAAAGACTGGAGAGGACGAGCTATTTCTATAAACGGAAGGATAAGTAAGAACTCAAACTGTATAAAACTCACTACGATTTTAATTAAACAAAAAATAAATTTACCTTTAACTAAAGAAGAACTTAAACTTGAAAACAACTTCAGAAAGGAATAGCTCACATGATCAATAATTTTTTTGACAGTAACTCTATAAAAGACATATATAATGAAATGAAAATGGTCTATTTAAACGATAAAAGACCATGGATAATAGGTTATAGTGGCGGTAAGGATAGTACAGTTGTTGTTCAGCTTGTATTTCAAATGATATTAGATCTTCCTAAAGAACAACGTCATAAACAAGTACATGTTGTATCATCAGATACATTAATTGAAAATCCATTGATACTTGAATATTTAGAACAAAATATAGATTTAATAAATAAAAGCGCACAGGAATATGAAATACCTCTACAAGCACATTTAGTTAAACCAATTGCCAACGATACTTTTTGGACAAATGTTATTGGTAGAGGATATCCTACTCCAAAATCTATTCAATATAGATGGTGTACAGATAGACTTAAAATAAGACCTTCGAATAAATTTATACAAGAACAATTAGAATCTGAGGATGTAGTTGTTCTTCTAGGTGTTCGTAAATCTGAAAGTATATCTAGAAAAACAAGAATAGAAAACAGAGAAATAGATGGATATCTTTTAACACCTCACGAAACTCTAAGAAATAAAAATAATATGGCATACGTATATAACCCTATAGTAGATTTAACTACAGATGATGTTTGGGCAATTCTTAAGAATCGCTATCCAGGAGGAAATGAAGATGCTATGACTCCATGGGGTAGTAATAATATGGATTTAGCCGTATTATATGCTAAAGGTTCTGGAGATGGAGAATGCCCATTTATTGCAACTACTGACAATACTAACACTTGTGGTAATAGTAGATTTGGTTGTTGGATATGTACAGTTGTCTCAGAGGACAAATCTCTGAATGCATTTATAGAATTCGAAAAATGGTTACAACCGCTTAAAGATTTTAGAACTTGGTTAATGAATATTAGAGATAAAGAAGAATATAGAAAAAAACACAAAAGAAATGGTGTAGTTCATAAAACTAAAGATGGTAGGATTACATTTGGCCCATTTAATTTCGAAGCAAGAAAACTTATATTAACCAAACTATTAGAACTTCAATTACAAATGCAGCAAGAAATAGAACTAGCAATACAAAATCATTCTACTGATTTTGCTAATTCTAACCTAGAATTAATAAAACTAGAAGAGCTTAAAGCCATAGATGAAATTTGGGATAATGAAGAAGATCTTAGTCGAACTACATTGATTGATATATACTATGAAGTTATGGGTAAAAAATTGCCATGGCATGAATACAAGCAACCTATGTTTGATGAAATTGCTCTAAGTATTATAGATTCCAAATGTCAAAGTCATAAAATAAGTCCTGAACTATTTAATAAACTTCTTATTGAAACAGATAAATATAAACACTTTAGTAACCCAACAAAACTTAAAAAGGCTATAGATAAAACACTTAATCAGCAATGGATACATTATGATATAGTTGAGCAAATAGAGCAAGAATCACAAACTATTAAGGAGACGGAGCATGAAGATAAATAAATTAAGATTAAAAAACTTTAGATCCTATGAAGAAGAAGTTGAGTTTGATTTTTCTACTTCTGATACTAGAAACATTATACTCATCGGTGGTAAAAATGGTGCTGGAAAATCAACGATATTTGAATCTATAAAACTATGTATATATGGACCTCTTGCCTATAAATATCAAGGTTTTAACTCTACCTATATAAATAAAATCAAATCAAATATAAATGATAATGCATTTAAAAATAATTTTGTAGATGCATACGTTTCTATAGATATTGAACTTAACGAAAACACTGAAAAAAACATTTATAGTTTGACTAGAAAATGGACTTTTAAAGATAAAAAATTAAGCGAAGAGTTTTTTGTTTATAAAAACTACTCCCCTACTCCTTTAAATACTGAAGAAATTAATTACTTTGAAAACTATTTAAAATCTATAATATCTCCTAAAATATTTGAATTTTTCTTTTTTGATGGAGAGAATTTATCTGAATTTTTCATAGGTAAAAATTCAAATATACATTTAAAACAATCATTACTATCTTTATGTAATTACGATACATTAGATATTTTAAAATCTACTATTCTATCTAATAATAGAACTAATAAAAATGACAATAACAAAATCAGTCAAGCTCAAGACTACTATTTATC
The DNA here is from genome assembly GCF_037844525.1 of Tepidibacter sp. Z1-5. Lineage (NCBI taxonomy): Bacteria > Bacillati > Bacillota > Clostridia > Peptostreptococcales > Peptostreptococcaceae > Tepidibacter > Tepidibacter sp. Z1-5. Next base: position 72,169 of record NZ_JBBMMD010000083.1, read on the forward strand.
ATTAGAATCTAAGTATACAAGCAAAGACAATAAGATTAATGATATAGTAGATAAAATAGAATTATTAGAAAAAGAAATAGAAGATTTATCACTAGATAAAGCAAACCTTGAAAAATCTTTTAAAGAAAAAGGTGGTCTTTTAGCAGAATCTAGAGAAGAACTCGAGAAAAAATTAAATACTCTTGAAAATGAGAGAATAACAATAAATCAAAAAATAAAAGATTTTTGCAATGAAATGTTACCATTTTTAATTATTAAAAATAGTCTGCCAAAACTAAAAAAACAAATTGAACAAGAAAATAAATTTTCAGTATATTCTCATGTTAAAGATAAACTTAGTTCTGAGTTTATAGGTAATATATTAAAAAATAATAAATTAGATCATCCGAATTTAGATGAAATTGCTTTTACTATATCTGACGCATTAACACATGATATAAAACCAAATACAGCAGATGATACTTTTGAAAATATTCATATGCTCTCTAATGATGAAAGTAATTTAGTATTATCTAACATTAATACTGTACTTAACTTTGATAATAAGGAAATTCTTAATTCATATTCTAAAATAGAAAGTATAAACAATGAAACTAATCAAATAAGAAAAAAACTAAATTCTACTTTAGGAAATGAAGCTATAGATAAATTTATAAAAGAGATATCAAAAATCACATCTATAATTTCAGAAAAAACAAATTATAAACTTAATCTAGAAAATAATTTAGAAGATTTAAAGTTTGAAATAATTAAAATTGAATCTGAAAAAGAAAAAGCAAAAAGAAATTATACTGAATTACTACAAACCAATAATGTAGTTGATATATCAATTAACCTACTAGATTTAATAGATGATATAGTAATTAACTTAACTAGTAGCAAGTTAAGAGAAGTTGAAAATAACTTTATGTATATATTTAAAAAGCTAATCAGAAAAGACAAGTTTATAGATAGTATCCATATAAATAGTGATTTCAATGTTACATTGTATATTGATAAAATGTATAATTCTATTGATATAGAAAATATGCTCGACAACATAGGATACGATGAAATGAATAAAAAGTTAGGAAATCTATTCTTTAAAGATCTTAGCAGAGAATACAAGACTAATAATAAATCCGATTTAATTAAGGCTATTAAATCCAGCACTCAATCTGGTCTATTAAATCTTAGAACAAAAGTAGATTTAAATAATTTTTCAAATGGAGAAAAACAAATATACATCCTTTGTATATACTGGGCTTTAATTAAAGCATCAGGAATTAGTATTCCATTTATAATAGATACTCCTTATGCTAGAATAGATGAAACTCATAGAAATAATATCACTACTGAATATTTTTCTAGTATAAGTAATCAAGTAATAATTTTATCAACTAATACCGAAATTGATTTTGAATCATATAAACAAATCAACCAACGCATTAGTCATGAATATTTAATTGAATATGATGATAATGAAAGAAAAACAAAAAAATCTGAAGGTTATTTTTTCGAGGTGTAAATTATGGGATTTAGATTAAAAACATCAAAAAAGACAAAAAAAATATTTGAAGAATTAGGCAAAAGTACTAATCTCAAACCATTTGCTCTATCTAAATTATCAATAGCTTTATCATTAACTGATGAAAATCCGATTGATAATTATACTAGTGATACTAATGGACTTGAACTTAATAGGCAAACTATTACTGCTCAATATGATACTATTTATAAAGCTCTTATGCAAGAACATGCAAATAAGCATTTAACAGATGATGAGTATTTTCCTACACATACAAAGCTTCATATAGATCGTGGAGCTGAAATGTTAAAGAACAAATACGTGTATTCAACTAATTTAGAAAACTTTATAACTCAAATATTAAAAGGTGATTTAGGAGTATAAATATATTTTAGCATTTTGTGAAAATTGAATATTAAGTTATATATTAGCCCAAATTATACAAAAACATAGATATTTTCTTATAATTTGGGTTATAATCATAATTATGCTCAAAACTTAGTCGATTTTAGTATAAATGAAAATATATAGTTCTATATAAGTTTTAATTTCAAACCAATTTATCATATCTTCTTATCCATTTTTTGCTATATCCTTAGTTGCTAAATAGAATATCTTTTCTAAAGATTTATCAGAATGAAAAATTGATTTAGTTTTATTTACTTTTCTATATTGTGTATTCAATCATTTAATAATATTAGTTATACATATTATTTTTTAACTTTCTAAAAATAGTTAAAAAATCACTTAAAACATCCAAATTAGGTTCCCAACTTTGAATAGCAAATAGATACTTACTTGACTAAACTTGTTTTATACCTTCTATAACTGAACAAATTATTTTTAAATATTTAGCAAATGCCATTCTATATTTGTATGGTATATACTTAAGAGTATTTCTTATTTAAATCTTTTAACTTGTGGATTAGAAAAGATACGTTTTAAAGTTTCCTCTAATACCCTTACTTTAATATCTCAAAAAAACTAACATCTTTAAGAGTTCTATTTTTCAAGCTATTTAAAATAGATAACCAAAATTAAAAGTTTTATTTTCGCCTATCCATATTACTAAAACTTCTTTTAATCTATCTTTATTTACACCTAAAACTACTATAATCTCTATTAGTATTTTTTCTAAAAACTGTAGCTTACTTTATATATTTATAATTCTTTTAAGTTTCTTATTTAATAAAGTTTTATTTGTTAATCCTCTTAAACTATTACATCCTCTAATATTCATGTATATCATTAAGTATAAATTTAATCTGCTATCAAAGTGATAATTTTTGTAATTTGCATCACACTTAGAAATTGTCTTGTTTAAAAAGTTCCATATAATTTCATCTATTAATTATTATTGAAGACTAGTTTATCATTAAATGTAAACGTAAAAAAATAGACGGATATATATTTTAAATTTTCTTTGCTACAATTATAGAAGAAAGTAAGGAGGTCTTAGTTATGGCAAAGGAAACAACTAAAATTA